>CAMLNG010000442.1 GCA_946481195.1 uncultured Chromatiaceae bacterium | reverse complement strand
CGCGCATTATAGGCCGTCACGAAACTTACGCAAGCACAAATTTGAGAAAAGTTGGAGTTTTGCGATCGTTCGGACAAATAAGCCGCAAAACGTGTATTTTCCAAACAAAAACTCCCATTTTACAACCGCTTAGTTGCTTGGCTTCCTGCGAACTACTGGTTAAGATGCTGATTGACTACTATAAGTAGAAAGCTTTCTTTGTATTTACTTACCTTTTGCAGAATCAGGAATTCCATATGTTGCCAAGTTTAAAATCCTCACTGCCATTTACCCTGGCACTCGCTATTATCACTTACCTCGTTTTCAGCTTTGTCCTGAGCAGCCTGACATTAGATACAGCCGCTGCAGTAACCATCGGTGTGGTGCTGGCTGGTATTTTGGTCCCGATGCTGGTGGAGCTGAAACCACTGGAGTCTGCGCCGACCACAACAGCGGCAAAATCTGTCACTGTGACTGCCAGTGGTCCTTCGGTCACTTTATATGTCGGCAACCTGCCTTATAAAGCGAACGAAGAAGCAGTACGTGATCTGTTCCAGCAATCCGGCGCCGTATTAAATGTCCGTTTAATGAAAGATCGCCAGACCGGCCGGCGCCGTGGTTTTGGATTTGTTGAAGTTGCAGCAAAAGATGCTGCTAAGGTCATTCAGAAACTGAATGATTTTGAGTATGAAGGTCGTACGCTGAAAGTCCGCGAAGCAAAAGAGCGTCAGGACAATGATGACAGTGACGAGTAATTAGCAAGTTGTTGCCGGTTTTGACCAATGTTGATATTGGTCGAAACCGAGTTCAGCCACCCGTACCCGCTGTCGTTCATCTAAAGCGCCACTACTTATATATAAGTGGCGATATTCTTCAGAAGCACTAGTCACATTCCCGTCCACCGCAACCAATGCATGTACCCGGCGCGCAATTGCCTCCGCAGTATCCAGAAAAACAGTATCCGGCAGACAAGCCGCCAGCTCAGCCGTTAAAAACGGAAAATGAGTACAGCCTAAAACCAAGGCTGCAGGCCGTTGTTGCAGCAATCCCAAGCGAGATAACTCAGCAGCGACAGCACTGCAGACATCCTGCTGATACCAGACTTTCAGCTCGGCCAGCCGGACCAACTCACTGGAACCAGCGGTCCCAACCGGACAGCCTGGAGCAAACTCAGCGATTAATCCCTGCAAATAGCTGCTACGACAGGTCGCCGGTGTGGCCAACACCGTGAAGCCACTTTGACAATATTTTGCGGCGGCGGGTTTAATCGCCGGCACAGTACCAACAAAAGGCACGTCAAACTGCTGACGCAATGAAGCTACCGCCTGAGTGGTCGCAGTATTGCAGGCGATCACAATCAGATCAGCGCCTTCCTCTATTAATAAAGCAGACAATTGCGCCAGACGGGACTGGATAAATGCTTCGGACTTTTCACCATACGGCAGATATTGATTATCCATTACATATATATAGTGGGCCGGCACTTTTGCTCTGACCGTGGTCAGAATACTGAGACCACCCACACCGCTGTCGATAAATCCTATCCGCATATCTGCTCCCACGAGTTGCCGGCGTTATTTTGCCAGAATTGCGATCTGCACAACAGCACCGGTCAGAGCATTTGGTTTCTGCGTGAAAAGTCTCTAAAATGTGCGCCCCCTTAGTTCTGAGACAACATCATGCAACCAGGTCAGGTTTTCCCCGCACAATACGCACAGCTACTGGCGGAAAAAGCGCAGCAGGTCGGTCAGCTCTTTGGCAGTTTTAGCATGCCTCCCGCGCAAATTTTCCCGTCTCCGGCCGAGCATTACCGTTGCCGGGCCGAATTCCGCGTCTGGCACGACGGTGATGACCTCTATCACATCATGTTTGACCCAGAAACCAAGACCCGCCACCGCATTGACTATTTTCCGGTTGCGATCAAAACCATCGCCGATTTTATGCCTCGGCTGATCAACGCGCTGAAACGCCGGCCATTGCTACGTAACCGTTTGTATCAGATTGATTATCTGTCTGGGCTTAGCGGGGAACTGCTGGTTTCACTGATTTATAAAAAACCGGTACCGGCAGAATGGGCAGACGAAGTCCGGCACCTGAAAGCAGAGCTGACGACAGACCATCCACTGGATTTTATTGGCCGCGCCCGCAAACAGAAAATTCTGGTCGACCGGGATTTTATTACCGAGCAATTGCAAGTCGACAACCGACAACTCAGCTATCAGCAGGTCGAAAACAGTTTCAGTCAGCCAAATGCTTCAGTGAACCAGCAAATGCTCGGTTGGGCCTGTGATATTTCGCGGCAATTGCAAGGGGACTTGCTGGAGCTGTATTGCGGTAACGGCAACTTTTCACTGGCACTGGCGCCCTACTTCCGCCAGGTGGTTGCCACTGAATTGTCGAAGGTATCGATTAAATCGGCTGAATTGAATATCAAGCAAAATCAAATCGACAACGTGCAAGTGTTAGCGATGTCGGCGGAAGATGTCAGCGCCGCGCTGGCACAAGGCAATGCACTGAAACATATCGATTTAAATGGTTTGGCACTCAATACCATTTTGGTTGACCCACCGCGGGCCGGGTTAGATCCGGCAACAGTTCAGTTGGTGAGCCGGTTTGACGACATTTTGTATATTTCGTGTAACCCGGCAACTCTGGCTGACAACCTGCAGACCCTGACACAAACACACGAAGTCCGGCAGTTTGCCTTCTTTGACCAGTTTCCCTATACCCATCATATGGAATCCGGCGTCTGGTTGCGGCGAAAGACGGACTGACAGCTGTCAGTCTTTTGGCCGGCGCCCATAACCGGCCGCCCCATGCGCCAACCAACGTAGCTGCAGGATAGTTCTTAAAGTGATTTGCACCCGGGTTTCCGGACTCGCGTCCAGCGCGTCAGCACCGGCGTGGAACACCAAGGTCACCATCGCCTCGGCCTGCATCTGCGCATACTCGTCCGGGCAGGCGGTTTCTTTACGCAGGTAATCAGCGAGTTCTGCACAAAAATGCTGAATTTCACGTGCTACAGCACGGCGAAATGCAGCCGAAGTACCGGAACGCTCACGCAGCAGCAACCGGAACACGTTACTGTTACCAACGACAAACTCCATAAAGGTTTCAATCGAAGTCCTGATCACACTGCCGTTTTTCTCAATACGATTACGTGCCTGACGCAGCAGCTGTCGTAACATCAGACCGGCTTCATCCACCAGTGTTAAACCCAGCTCATCCATGTCGGCAAAATGACGGTAGAACGAAGTCGGCGCGATGCCTGCTTCGCGCGCCACTTCGCGCAGACTGAGACTTGAAAAGCCTTTGTCCGGACTTGACTGCGCAAAAGCAGCATCAA
>CAMLNG010000441.1 GCA_946481195.1 uncultured Chromatiaceae bacterium | reverse complement strand
CATCACCAGCGCGAAAAACAGCCAGCCGTACACAAAATGGTCAGCGCCAAAGCCATATTGCATGTTGGAGGTTTCGCCAATCCAAATCAGGAAAAATGCCCTTAAGCAGTTGGCGAGCACTGAAAAAACCAGAATAGCGCCAACAAACAGCAAATGTTTCCACCAGATGCGGTAAGTTAAAAATGAAAACAAAGTGCCGATGGCAATAGATGCAATCAGAAAACGTAAACCCGAGCAGGCTTCGGCCACTTCAAACTGCCCAACTGGTGTGGTCAGGTACAAGCCTTCGCGCAGCACCGGGATACCCGTCAGATTCAGCATAAAAACGCTGACGGTAGCGGTTAAGTCCTGCAGTGGCAGGTTCAGTGCATCGCCAAAAGGCACCATAAAAATCAGGTAAAACAATGGGAATGCCACCTGGCGGCCAAGCTGCCAGCCAAGCAGACTTAGGGTCAGCAATTGTAAAACGATGACGGCACTAAAATGCGTCAGGCTGTTGACGTCAGCAGCGTAACCAACCAGCCAGACCAAAGCACAAGCCAGGGCCGGTAGCAGCGGCACCAATGTCGGCTTGGCTGGTGCTGTGATGGATTGACGCTGGTCGTAGAGCAACCAGGCTGCTATCAGCGGAATGATATAACAATGGGTATAGGTATCTGAACTGCGCCAGACCGCTTCCATATTCTGCAAGGTCGGCAAGAATACCAGCGCCCAAACGGAGCACAGCAAAGCAAACAGCGACAATACCCGTAAATAGTTATTTTTCAGCATGTTGCAAATAACCTGGCAGAGGCGTCAAAGTCGCTGGCCAGGTAAAATGCTGTTGTACCCACTCTCTGTTGGTGCAAAGTGCATCTTCCTGTTGCAGCATGGTCAGACAGAGCCGGAGAAATTCTGCGGCGTCGTCAGATTGGGCCAGATAGGGCGAGGTCGGCGCATTAATGCCTTCCATTGCCATATCGCTGGCGACGATTTTTTTATTCAGTGCCATCGCTTCGAGCACTTTATTCTGGATGCCACGGGCGATGCGTAGCGGCGCAACAACCAGCTCTGCAGCTGCTATGTAAGGCCGGACGTCGTCAACGCGCCCGGTAACCCACACTTGCTGCTGGCCATGTAATGCCAGCACTTCCGCAGTCGGATTGCCGCCGACGATATAAAAGTGCAAATCAGGCCGCTGCGCTCGTAGTTGCGGCCAGACTTGCTGGCAGAACCACAGCACTGCATCGACATTGGCCCAATAATCCATAGCGCCGGTAAATACCAGATATGGCTGTTGCAACGGATATTCCGGCTCTTTCATCACCGCGGCAGGGTCAAAAAACTGCACATCCACACCGTTTAATAACGGCTGGATTTTGTTGGCAAGTGTCGCGGGCATCAGCTGTTGAAACAGGGCTGCTTCGTCTGGTGAAACAAACAGGCTGTAATTAAATGCAGAGCAATAATGTTGCTCCAGTCGCTGCAGTTCGCGGAATTCACGGCGGTACACCCAGCTCATCACGCCACGCTGATTGTCGGCATACTGGCGCCACTTGTCAGAATCAACGTCAACGAAGTCAATCACACGGTGCAGATGGCTGTATTGTGGAAAATCAACGTATTGCGCCATCGAAGACGAGAACACCATCACAGTATCAATCTGATGTTTGGCAATGGTCTGATGGACCCAATGCTGTAATTCATGGTCAGCATAGTAGGGCAGTGTAATGGGCTTGCCGGTCAAAAATGCGCTTAAGCCCCGTAATTTGGCAAAGGACTTACGCAGGCGCCGGCATTTATACTCGACACACCAGTCCGCCAGTTTGTCGATGTACTGAAAATCATATTCATCGTCGACAAAACAGCCGAGATAGACTTCATACTGCGCCGACAGCGCCTTTAATAAATTAAAAGACCTGATCTTGTCGCCTTTATTCGGCGGGTATGGAATACGATGGCACAGGTACAATAACTTAGGTTTTGCCATACATTACCCCAGATACTTGGCTAGGAATGGACCAAGCAAACGGCTAACTGATAAAGGTAACTTTTGCCACATCCGGATGAATAATTGGTACTTCGGGTTGTTCGGACTTAAATTGGATAACTGTTCCGCTTTGACCAACTTAAACTGATAGTGCAACAAACTGTCCTGCATGCCCCAGTGTTTTTTATAGCTGTAAGCGCCGGACTCGAGTTTACTGCGGCCAAAATCATAAAAGGTACAGGCTTTGTCTCTTTTGGCGTGACACATCAGCTGGTAATACATCAGGTCATTACTTTTCAGCTCGCGGGCCACAGGTTTGCCACCGCCGTAATATGGCAGCACTTCATTGCGGAAATAGAAATTAAATACTGAAGAAACTGCCTGCCCGTTATGACGGATAGTCAGTATTTCGGTGTCGTTACCGAATTCGCGCTGCAACTCATCGATCAATTTTTTGCTGAATACCGGGGTGCCGAGATTGCGCAGACTTTCTGAATAAATCTGATAAAAATCGTCGTTATTCTGCTCAAGATGCCAGCTCAGGTCGGTTTGCAGCGCTTTACGAATGAGTGCGCGTTGGTTCTTTTTAATGCCAGCCAGAATAGCTGCGTCGTCTTCTGCCAAAGTGCAGCCAAAAGTGGCGTGCTGGCTTCGGGTGATCCAGTCATTATCCTGCGCGTGCTTGTAACGCAGTTCGACATGATTAACACCCAGACGCTGGCCAATTTCGAGTGCTGCCTGCTCTAAGGCGCGACGAACGACAGCTGCACCCAGCGCGCCGCCGTACACACAAAATGGCGTAGAGACTAAGGCATAACCGAATAAAGCGCTTTTCACTTCCGCCAATGGCAGCACGCCGACGATGCGATCATCCTGCAGAGCATATAAAAAGTGTGGCTGGTGGCGGAAACTGTGCCACAACACATTCTGCCAGCCGGATAAATGAAAAAAGGTGCCGTCGTCCTGATCTTTAACAAACTGATCCCACTCCGACCTTCTGGAGTCCTGCAGCGCTAAGGTGGCAATACTGTACATCTAGTTCCCTTAGTTGTTATTGTTTTATTGTGAGTTTTGCAGTTCGCTCTGATAAACCTGTTCCAGACTACCCCAGTTAAACTGGGTCAGCAATGCCGCCAGTTTATTTTCCATCCGGTTCAGATTGACATAATGACGGAAGCGGGATTTCAGGCCCGCTCCTTGTACCCGGGGTTGCGCCGGATCTATTTCCCACGGATGGAAATAGAACATATACGGCATCTTGTCTTCCTGCAGAAATTTCGCAATTAACCGGCTGCTGAGCCAGTAGGGCATCAGCCGGAAATAACCGCCACCGGCGATAGGCAGTTGCTTGCCATGCATC
>CAMLNG010000440.1 GCA_946481195.1 uncultured Chromatiaceae bacterium | reverse complement strand
CGAGCCACACAATGGCCGGCAGCGAAGGGTCTGGTTGTTTTTCACCGCGACTGACAGCAAGATGTGCTTCGCGAATTTGATCCAGTCGCTGCATATTGGCAGCGGAGCTCAGAATTAACTGCAATAACGGCCGCTGTTCATGGGTGCGGCCAATAATCTCGAAGCGGGTGCGCTCCGGCGCAGCAGCTGTGGCGGCACGTAAATAAGCTTCGAGCTGGTCGTGGCGCGCGTGCCACTGGCCGGGTTCAAAACCCAGCACTTCAGCCGGAGCCGGTACCACAGGGGCAGTCTGCGCCTGCATCGCAGGATGAAAAATTGCAGTTGCCATCAACAGAGACAGAGTAAAAGTTCGCACCGGCTATCCTCCTGAAAACTAAGTATTCACCTTAGCAATAAAGCCTGCCGCCACTCAAGCAGGCTTGGCAAGGCCAGTTTGCGGGCGTATCATAGGCATTAACCTAGTAATTTAGTCAGGTACTACTGATGATCATCATCTCCGAATCGGCGCAAGCGCATTTTGTTAAACTGTTAGAAAAGCAGGCCAGCGGCACCAACATCCGGGTGTTTGTGGTCAATCCCGGCACGGCGTCCGCGGAATGTGGCGTGTCTTATTGCCCGCCGGATGCGGTCGAATCAACAGACCTGACGGTGCCATTTAATGGCTTTGATGCCATCATCGATGCTGACAGTAAGCCGTTTCTGGTCGATGCCGAAATCGATTTTGTCACCGATCAGATGGGTTCTCAGCTGACGTTAAAAGCGCCGAATGCCAAAGTTCGCAAGGTGAGTGACAACGCCCCGTTGAAAGAACGGGTGCAGTATGTCATCGACGCCGAGATTAACCCGCAATTAGCCAATCACGGTGGCCGGGTGTCAGTGGTTGAACTGACAGACAGCGGTGTTGCTGTGCTGCAGTTTGGCGGCGGTTGTAATGGATGTTCGCAAGTCGACTTAACCTTAAAAGAAGGTATCGAAAAAGAACTGCTGAATCGCTTCCACGGCGAGCTATCTGGTGTGCGTGATGTGACCGACCACCAACGTGGCGAGCATTCTTATTATTAAGAACATGCCCAAACTTCCGATAACAGCGGCCCAATGTGGCCGCTTTTTTGTCATAGGCCTCGGTCTGTTCTGGTTATTGTTGCTTTGCATATTTTTGGTCCCCGCTGAACAACCCCTGTTGTTATCCTGCTTAAAATGGGTCTGGCTTAGCTGCTTTGGTTTGACACTATTGAGCTATCTGCTGATATTGCTGCAACGTATGGGGATTGTGTTGCTGCAGGAGTCTGATGATGAATAAATTACTCTGCCTTGTGTTTGTTTTGTTCACTTCTGCAATCGCTCAGGCCGCAATTATTTTGCAGTACCACCATGTTGCGACTGACACGCCGCGCAGCACCAGTGTGACACCGGCAGAATTTCGCCAGCAAATGCAGCATTTAAAAGATTTGGGTTATCAGGTGGTCAGTCTGGACGTCATTATTGATGGCCTGACTCGGCAAAAACCAGTGCCGGATAACGCCGTTGCTATCACTTTTGACGACGGTTTCGCCAACGTTTTCACTAATGCCCGCCCCATTTTGAAAGAGTTTCATTACCCCTATACCATGTTTTTGGGGCCGGCGCTGATTGACCGGCGCGAAGGTCCAGTATTGAGCTGGGCACAAATTCAGACCATGCAGCAGGAAGGCGTGATCATTGCCAATCACAGTTCTTATCACCATCGTCTGGCGGTTCCGAACAAAGGTGAAAGCAAGGCGCAGTGGCGGCAACGGGTCAAAACCGACATCTTGCTGGCGCAGCAACAGCTGGAAGAAAAACTTGGGCAACAGCGTAAATGGCTGGCGTATCCTTACGGGGATTTCAGTGCAGAGCTGGAACAGCTGGTCAACGAACTGGGTTTTATCGGTATCGGCCAACAATCCGGGGCGGTAGGACCCGGCGTGTCACTGACCCGGATCCCGCGTTATCCGTCTTCCAGCCAGTTTGCTGCGATGAAACATTTTGTACCTAAGTTAAAAACTTTGGCGCTGCCAGTAACAGATTATAGCGGCGCGGACCCGGTCAGCCGCCAGAACCCACCCTTACTGACGCTCAGCGTCGATAGCAGCGATTTCCGGCCAAAAAACCTGCATTGTTTTTTTGATGGTAAAGCGTTACCAGTGAAATGGCTGGATGCTGATACATTTAGTGTGCAGGCTGCTGCGCCACTGAAGCTTTATCACAACAGATACAACTGCACCGCGCCTAGTCAAAGCAAACCGGGGTATTTCTACTGGTTCTCGCAGCCCTGGGTATTTGTTGATTAGCTCCAAGCCACAAGCTTAAGGCGCGACCGCCTTCAGCACTTCGGGGAAATCACGCAGCAACTGGGCTTTGCTGACCACCGGCACTGAGTTTTGCTCCAGCGTCATTTCCGGTTTGAACATCGCTACCAGCTGGCCTTTTGGATTCAGCAACACAATAGACGCGCTGTGGTCTACCCGGTAATCCTCGTCCGTCGTAGTACTGATGGCATACATCAGCCCCAGTTCCCGGACAAAAGGGAACAGCTGATCGTGATTTGCGGTTAAGCCAACGATAGCCGGTTGTTCGAAATAACCAACATAATTACCCAGCTGCGCCACGGTATCGCGTTTCGGATCCACAGAAACAAACCAGAGTTGCAGCTTTTGGCCGGCCGGCAAGGCTTCTGTTAATTTGGCATAACTGCCGGACAACATCGCCATCGTCATTGGGCAAATATCCGGGCAAAATGTGTAACCGACAAATGCCAAAGTCCAGTGGCCATTTAACTGTTCACGGCTGACGGGCTGGCCAGTATGACTGGTGAGCTGAAAGGACTTCATCTCACGTGCTGCCGGGTAAATCAACACATTGGAGAACTCTGCCGGCGCCTGTAACTGCCGGTACACCAAAACACCAGCGGCTAACGCTGCGACCAATAACAAAACCGCCCAGACTTTTTGCATATTACTCCCTTAGTTCCAGCGCCAGAACCATTGCTGGTCCAGGATCAGTACTAAGAATAACAACATCAGATGGTAAATGGAAAAGCGAAAAGTCTGCATCGCTTGTTTTGGATCAGTGCCAAATTTCAACCGCCAGGCATGCAGGATAAAACCGAGATTGAGGCCAAGGCTACCGACGAGATAAACCAATCCGGACATCCCCACCAGATAGGGCATCAGACACACTAGCGTCAGCAATAACGTGTACAGCAAAATCGCGGTTTTGGTGAACTCAATACCAAGTATAACTGGTAACATCTGAATATTCACTTTGGCATAGTCATCACTCCGGTGAATAGACAGGGCACAAAAAATCGG
>CAMLNG010000439.1 GCA_946481195.1 uncultured Chromatiaceae bacterium | reverse complement strand
CATGCCAACCGTTTACCGGTGTTATTACTGCCGGGTGACCACTTTGCTAACCGCAAACCCGACCCGGTGCTGCAGCAAATCGAAGATTTTGGTAATCCGAATACTGCGGCCAGCGACTGTTTTATCCCGGTCAGCCGCTATTTCGACCGCATCAACAGGCCGGAACAGCTGATTCATTCTTTGCCGGTGGCGATGCAAACGCTGCTTGACCCCATCAACTGCGGCCCGGTCACGCTGGCACTGCCGCAGGATGTACAAGCCGAAGCCTTTGATTACCCCGCAAGTTTCTTTTTACCGGTCACGCACCGGCCACGGCGCCAGCCGGCGGATGGCGCAGAGATCTTTGACGCGCTGAAGCTGCTCTCCCAGGCGAAAAAACCGCTGCTGATCGCCGGTGGTGGTGTGCTGTATAGCCAATGCGCGGCGCAGCTCGCCGACTTCGCGGCCCGTTATGGCATGCCGGTGGCAGAAACCCAGGCTGGCAAAGGCAGCCTGCACTGGCAACATCCGTGCGCCGTTGGCGGTATTGGCGTCACCGGCTCAGCGGCAGCGAATCAACTGGCACAAGAAGCAGATTTAATTATCGCCGTTGGCAGCCGGCTGCAGGATTTCACTACGCAGTCGCGCAGTGGCTTTGCCGGCAAACCTTTGCTGCAAATCAACGTCGCCGCTTTTGATGCGCACAAACATCAGGCGGTACCGCTGGTCGGTGACGCCCGCACTGTGCTGAAACAACTGGACGACGCGCTGCAGGCCGGCAACTGGCCACAGTCTTCGCCCGTTGACGCCGGCTGGCTTCACCATGCCAAGCAGCTGAATCAGCAGTGGCAACAAAAGTATGAAGAACTGACCCAAGCGCCGGTAACCGGCTTGCCGTCAGACGCCCAAGTGCTGGGCGCTATCAAACGCCAGTCACAACCGAGTGATGTTGTGGTCTGCGCCGCCGGTGGTCTGCCGGGCGAGCTGCATAAACTGTGGCGCGCCGAAGGCCCTGGTAGTTACCACCTTGAATACGGTTTTTCCTGTATGGGCTACGAAATTGCCGGTGGGCTTGGCGTCAAGCTGGCCGCGCCCGCGCGCGAAGTGTTCGTGGTGGTCGGTGACGGCTCCTATTTAATGCTGAACTCAGAGCTCGCCAGCAGCGTGATGCTGGGGCAAAAAATCATTGTAGTGCTTTTAGATAACCGTGGTTTTGGCTGTATTAATCGGCTGCAACAAGGCTGTGGCGGCGCGCCTTTTAATAACTTATGGCGTGACTGTGAGGGCAGCGCACCGGATATCGACTTTGCGCTGCATGCCCGCGCTTTAGGCGCACTCAGTGAAAAAGTCAGCAATGTGGCGGAGCTGGAGCAGGCCATCAGCCGCGCCCGCGCCGCCGACCGTAGTTATCTGATTGAAATTAAAACCGATCCGGCCGTCAGCACCGACAACGGCAGCTGGTGGGACGTCGCCATTCCGGCCGTATCCAGCCGCGACGAAGTGCAGCAAGCCTTCGCCCGTTATCAGAGCCAACAACAACAGCAACCTTATTAAGGCGTTTTTATGCAAACTGTTCTGCATTTTATCAACGGCAAACCAGAGGCCGGCCAAAGCGAGCGCGTGGCGCCGGTGTACAACCCGGCAACCGGCGAAGCTATTCGTCAGGTCAAACTGGCCAGCGTGGCCGATACTGAAGCCGCTATCGAGAGCGCGCAGCAGGCTTTTACCAGCTGGAGCCAGGTGACACCGCTCAACCGCGCCCGCGTGATGTTTAACTTCAAAGCATTGTTAGAACAACACCGCGACGAGCTGGCCAAACTGATTAGCCAGGAGCACGGCAAAGTTTATTCCGACGCACTGGGCGAGCTGACGCGGGGCCTCGAAGTCGTTGAGTTTGCTTGCGGTATTCCGCATTTGCTGAAAGGCGAGCATTCGATGAACGTCGGCCGTGGCGTCGACAGCTTCAGCCTGATGCAGCCGCTCGGTGTTTGCGCCGGTATCACACCGTTTAACTTCCCGGCCATGGTGCCGCTTTGGATGTTCCCGATCGCCATCGCCTGCGGCAATACCTTTGTGTTAAAGCCGTCTGAGCGCGACCCGTCGTTGCCGCTGCGTTTGGCAGAACTTCTGACCGAAGCCGGTCTGCCGGCCGGTGTGTTTAACGTGGTGAACGGCGATAAAACCGCCGTCGACGTGCTGCTGACCGACCCGCGCGTGCAGGCTGTCAGCTTTGTCGGCTCAACGCCTATCGCCGAATATGTCTACGCCACTGGTTCTGCCCACGGCAAACGCGTACAGGCCTTAGGCGGCGCGAAAAACCATATGCTGGTGCTGCCGGACGCCGATTTAGACCAGGTGGTCAGTGCCTTGATGGGCGCGGCCTACGGCTCGGCCGGCGAGCGCTGCATGGCGATATCGGTGGCGCTTTGTGTGGGCGATGAAGTGGCTGATGCGCTGACCGCACGGTTGGCAGAGGAAATTGCCCGGACCAAAACCGGCCCAGGCACTGGCCCCTTTAGCAAAGAGCAACCGGAACCGCATTTAGGCCCGTTGGTCAGTAAAGAACATGCGGCTCGCGTGCGCGGTTATATCGACAGCGGCGTTGAGCAAGGTGCGACTTTGTTGTGTGATGGGCGTGGGGTTCTGGTAGAGGGGCATCAGCAGGGTTATTTTGTTGGCCCTACCCTGTTTGACCATGTGACGCCACAGATGCGGATTTACCGCGAAGAGATTTTTGGCCCGGTGCTTTCCGTGGTGCGGGTACCATCTTTTGCCGAAGGTTTGCAGCTTATCAATGCGCACGAATACGGCAACGGCACGGCGATTTTCACCGCCAGCGGCGAAGCCGCCCGCGAGTTTGCCGCCCAGGTACAAGCCGGTATGGTCGGCATCAACGTGCCTATCCCGGTGCCGATGGCATTCCACAGCTTCGGCGGCTGGAAACGCAGCGTATTCGGCCCACTCAACATGCACGGCCCGGACGGCGTGCGCTTCTACACCCGAATGAAAACCATCACAGCCCGCTGGCCAACCGGCCCAGCCACCGGCAACCAGTTCTCAATGCCGACGATGAAATAAGGTGTTGATGTTGTTGTGAAAAGACCAAAGCCCGGCCCTGCTGCCGGGCTTTTTGTTTGTTGGCCCAAATGACTTCAATGATGTGCGAATCCGCGGCTAATGGCACGGACGATTACACACGATGGTCGTCACACGATAGGCGTCACACGCACGCAGTGAATACTCCCGGGTCTCGCGGACCGGGTCTCGCAGACATGTAGGCTCCTCTGCGGCGTTCCAGGTTTTTGCAGAGCAAAACCCGTTCAGTCGGCAGCAAGTCAGATTGCTGACTTGCTGA
>CAMLNG010000438.1 GCA_946481195.1 uncultured Chromatiaceae bacterium | reverse complement strand
CACGTGGCCAATGCCGATATTACCAGCCAGCCGCTGCATATGACGGGCTTCAAACACGTCTTTGACCAGACCGTTGGCCTTACGCAAACGCAGGCGATTCTGGTCCACAGTGACGATGCCGGCAGCGTCCTGGCCGCGATGCTGTAAGACGGTGAGGCCATCGTACAACGCCTGATTGACCGGATATTTACCTACGATACCAACAATACCACACATGGAACCTTACCTCGTCAGAACAGATGTCTGTTGCATAAAACTCGAGTTGTCTTTCAGATAAGTGAAAAACCACTCAATGATAAAATCGAATTCGGGGATTAGTATTGACGCTTTCCACCACTCGGCGCTGGCCGATGGCGTAAAGGCGTCGAGGAAAAATAAAATAGCACTGACCACCAGCACACCACGCAGGGCGCCAAAGACCAGGCCCAATAACCGGTCCGTGCCGCTTAAACCAGTGGATTGCACCAGCTTACCAATCAGGAAATTCAGTAGGCCGCCAAGCAGCAAACAAGAGACAAACAAAATGCCGATCGCCACAGCATTTCGAATTAAAGCATTGTCTATATTAGAAAAAAACGGGGAGAGATAGGGATAATAATGACTGGCTACAAAAAACGCCAGTACCCAGATGATCAACGAAATGGCTTCTTTCACAAAGCCGCGGATTAGACTGATCAATGTCGATAACCCGATGATTGCCAGAATGGCGTAATCAACCCAAACCATTTGCTACCAAAATAGGACGCTTGAGGACGGCGCGCATTCTATCAAATACGGTGCTGAACTGCCTAGCGACAATTGCCAATCCAACGTTAATTTTACGCTGGTGTGACCGCCGCGGGCTGGCTATAGCCGGAGCAAGCGCTGATGCAGGCTGGATCCGGCACTGCACAACGCGCGCCCGGCCCTTCAATTAGTTTTCAATCGGCTGGTAGGCACTGACTTTCAGCTTAGGTACTTGTGCCAGCTGCTGTAACTCAGCCAATTTGGCTTCAAGTTTGTCTTTTTTCAGGTCGGGCCCCACCAGCACGCTGACCATAGTGGTGCCCTGACTGTTCACTATCTTGCGGGTGAACGCGTTATGGCCGGCAGCTTTCAGTTTGCTGACCAGCGCATTGGCATTTTGTTCTTTGCTGAACGAGCCCACTTTGACGACATAAGCGGCCTGCGACAAGGGCTTTTCCACTTTAACCGGCGCCGGCTGCTCAGTGGTTGTTTGCTCTGCAGGTAAAGGTGTGGCTGGTAACGTTGCAGTCTGCACATTGCCACCAGTGCCACTCGGATTTGCACCAGACTGTACTGGAGTTGCTGACTCAGTCACAGCGGGCTGTTGACTCACCGCAGGTTCTGGATCCGTACCAGTTGCCGTATTTGCTGTTGGGTTTAATGCTGCTGTATCTGTGACAGATTGCGCGGGATCTGCCGACGTCACAGCCGTGGCTGGAGCATCCAACGCCGGGCTGTTATCAGTTACCGGCGCCATCGCAGCGTTTTGCGCCGCCTGGTGCTGGTCCTGACTAAATACCGCCGGTTGTGCTACTTCAGCAAACTCCGGCCGCTCAGGAATGGCTTTAAAATCATCTTTATTGACCTGTTTGCGGCCATCGAGTAAATCCGGCAAAAACACCACAGCTGCGACAATCAGAATAGCGGTGCCGATCAGGCGATTGGTAAAAACTGCAGTCATACATTTTCCTGTGGCCACAGACTCAGCACACTGCTGACCGTGACAAAAGATCCAAATACTACAAATAACTCATCGGCCGGCGCGCCGGCAATGGTCGCAAGCGCGTCGGACATCTGCGGATACTGACAGCTTTGTTCGGTTGAAGGCAAGGCCTGTTGCAGCAGATCACTGTCAGCGCCGCGCACACCGGGCAAAGACACCAGATGCCAGTGATAACCATGACCGGTAAAACAGCTCAGCGCTTCGCGGATATCTTTGTCTTTTAACATACCGACCACCAGCTGAACTTTGCGATAGCCAGGGCTTAATTGCTTGAGCTGCGCGGCCAGATATGCTGCAGATTGCGGGTTATGCGCTACGTCAAGCAACACAGCAGGCTTACAGCTTAACCATTGCATCCGTCCCGGCAAACTGAGATCTGCAAGCACCTGAGTGCAGAGGTTTTCGTCCGGCAGCAAATCCAGCAGCGCCAGCGCGGTCAGTGCCGTGGCGACGTTTTGTGCCGGTACCCCGGGCAGCGGCAAATGTTGATATTGATGGCCGGCAAACTGCCAGCTGAAAGTCTGCTGTTGCAGGCTAAACCGGTAATCAACACCGGCACAGCATAAAGACGCACCAAGCTCAGCCGCCACTTGCCGGACCGACTGCGGCAGCTGTAAATCCCCTGCCACCGCGGGCCGGCCCGTTCTAAACACACCGGCCTTTTCGCGGCCAATGGTTTCCCGGTCATTGCCGAGCCAATCCTGATGGTCCAGATCAACGGTCGTGATGATACTTAGCGCAGGGTCAACAATATTCGTGGCATCCAACCGCCCCCCGAGGCCTACCTCAATCAGACAAATTTGTGGTGCCTGAGTTTTCAGAATGGCAAATGCGGCCAGCGTAGTGAATTCGAAATAAGTCAGTGCAGTATCGGCGCGAAGCGCTTCGACCTGGCGTAGCCCTTCAACCCAGAGATCATCGGCGACATCAACGCCATCGATACGCAGCCGCTCGTTAAACCGCAGCAGATGCGGTGAGCTGTAGACCCCGACACTGAAGCCCTGCGCCAACAGCAGTTGTTCCAGGGTGTGTGCCGTGGTGCCTTTACCGTTAGTACCGGCTATTAGGATCACAATGCCTGGCAACTGAGCCAGATCGACACGAGCGGCCACAGTGAGCACGCGGCCAAGACCGAGCTCTATTTTTTCGATGGGGTGAGATTGTTCGATATAACAAAGCCAATCTGCCAGGCTCTGGCACGATTGGCTTTGCAGTAAAGCGGTGGAAGTCATAACGCCTTAAGCGACGCGATGCTCCTGATCCGGAGCCGGCAGCCGCATGAATTTTGCTACTAATCGCGCAATTGTATCGCGCATTTGCCGACGGTCAACAATCATGTCGATGGCGCCATGCTCTAACAGAAATTCACTGCGCTGGAAGCCTTCCGGTAATTTCTCACGAACTGTCTGTTCAATCACGCGTGGGCCGGCAAAACCAATTAATGCTTTTGGTTCGCCGATATTGATATCACCGAGCATTGCCAGTGACGCCGACACACCGCCCATTGTCGGATCAGTCAGCACAGAAATGTACGGCAAACCGGCTTCACTGAGTTTTGCCAGCGCCGCACTGGTTTTAGCCATCTGCATCAGAGAGAACAAGGCTTCCTGCATCCGCGCACCGCCCGA
>CAMLNG010000437.1 GCA_946481195.1 uncultured Chromatiaceae bacterium | reverse complement strand
TTTTTCCGCACCGATAACGCAGCTGCACTGCTTTTGCGGCATCTGGCTGTGGTGCTGCTTTATGGCACAGCCTTTTTGTGTTTTTACTTTTTCTCCCGTAACTTCTTTACCCATCAGGGCTGGTCGGCCTGGTACATGCCAGCAGGTCTTCGTTTTGCGTTCTTATTAATACTGCCTTGGCGCTACTGGCCGACAATCATCGTCACCGAGTTTTTCTGCCAGCGCAGTATCACTATTGGCTATGGCAACGCCCTTCCCGAGGTCTGGGGGGCAGTGCTGAGACATTTAAGCAAACAAGGACTGATGTTGTTGGCGGTGTACTGGTTCAAGCACTATTGGCCTGCAATACAACTCCACAAAACAAAGTATGTGATATTGCTGCTGACCCTGATGTTATTGGATTCGATAATAAGCGCCACTGCACTCGTCGGGTTCACCCCCTTCTATCAGAATATTCCGACTGAGCAAAAACTGCCGATCTGGTGGTCCTTTATCTGCGGCAATCAGATTGGTATTTTTCTGCTGGCAACCCCGCTACTGGGTTTATGGCAAGGGTGGCAGGACCGAAAACGAATCTGGTATGTGGCTACAAATAGCTGGCTGACTATCAGCCCACTCGTTCCGATTGTGTTGGCATTTTTCCTGTTTCGAGACGAGCCGGATGCGCTTTATCTGGTGCTATCTTTAAGCCTGTTCCCCGCCGCCATGCTCTGTTATTTAACCGGCTGGTCCGGTGCTGTGCTGGCACTTTTTACCATCAACTTTGCGACTGCTTTTACCCTCTATGGCCAATCCGGCACCTTAACCATGCAGCAGTTACAGGCATTTGTGTTGCTGATCAATATCGCCATCCTGTTATTCGGTGCCTTAATGTCGACGCAGCAAAGCCTGACTCAACACCTGCGGCAAAATGTGCAGGAACAAGCTGAACTCGCCAAACGAAATCAACAACTGTCTGAGAAGTTTTCAAGCGTACTTGAATATGAGCGTAAGGTCGTATCCAACGAGCTACACGACGAACTGGGGCAGGTAGCTACGGGCCTGAAGTTACAGATCAAAGCGCTGCAACGACAGGAATCAAACGAGCGCTTGGAGAAACTAAGTCACACCGTCGATACCCTGTACGACTCCATTTACCGGTTGATGCACCAGCTCACGCCACGCCTGCTGGAAGAAAAAGGTCTCATCGTCAGCCTGACTCAAGGGCCACTGCCAGAGATGCTCAGTCATGCTCATATCAACTACAGCCACCACATTGACTGTAATGTTGATGCTTTACCTGGGCCATTAAAAGTTCTGCTTTACCGGGCAGCACAAGAAGCACTGACTAATGTCGCTAAGCACGCCAATGCCAGCTGGTGTTGCCTGACTCTCCAAGTCAAAGATGGGCAATGTTATCTGACGGTTGAGAACAATATCGGCACCCGCGCTGTAGATGAGCAGACTTCTGCAACAGCAGGGTTTGGCCTTAAAAATTTGCAGGAACGGATTTGGGCAGCGGGTGGTACAATGTCGACTCGTTTTGAAATTTCAGGCTTTTTATTCAACATAGCACTGCCGACAGTAATACCTGCATCAAGCTGATGTCTGAGTTATCCGGTGGAATGACCACGATCTAATCCTCCAACGAATACACCGACGGCAGGTATACATCCTCCCCTGCCTTGGTTTTTTTCTCGGCAAAATCAAAAAAATTTTTCACAGACACGCCGTACACCTTCTGAGTGCGGAATTTCGGCTCTAGCTGTTCAATAAAATCTTCAGTCAGGTTATGCGCAAAGCGGATTAACTGTAGATCCGCTTCATCACCGTGTTCGAAGTACATCCGGATAAAAGTATGTAGTTGTGCGATCCGAAAAACGACTTTCATGCTGCCTGCCCGCCAGTACTTAAATTCAAACTGATCATGTCGATTCAGGTCACGGTCGACTTCTTTCTGGCCCAGCCACGGAATGCAGTGAATTTCAAAACCGTGCACCGTGAACACTTTATAGATGCTGATGCGCGGTGGTGTTTCGCACTGAATATTGCCAAAACCGTCGTCCGTCCCGCCCAACAGCTTCAGATTCCAGTTTCGTTTGTCGAGCAGAGTGTCGAGCGAATTATCAAAACCGTATTTGAACATGCCTTCAGCCATACCGAGCGATGTCGCAACGCCGTGGTAAAACGCCGGTATGTTGTTAAAAGTGATTTTACGTTTCAGTAGGTTAATTTCGCGTAACCGCGATTCGATGTAAGCAGGAGTTGTCATTAGTACAAAACAAAAAGTCAGATTGCTGTCATTTCAGCACGGCGTATTACGCCGGTGTTCAGAAAAATTCTGAGAACTGCAGCAAACCAGCCAAACGTGAGTGCCTTAAAGGATCTGACAGCAAACAGGATTGAAAATACGAAATTGGTTAAGGTGTTTTCGGTAGAAAAAATGCCAAAGCTAACCAGGTCAATGACTTAAAAAAGTGTCAACTCTAAGAAATGCAACTTGATTAAATTTAATGGGACTGCAGTAGTATTGGTGCCTAGGGTCGGACTCGAACCGACACGATTATTCATCGGCGGATTTTGAATCCGCTGCGTCTACCGATTTCGCCACCTAGGCATTCAGGGGGATCTTGCTGGAGTAAACATCCGCATTATACAAAGCCACCCCGCCCCTGCAAGTAAAATCTCAGTGCGGACAATCAATTGCGCAATTTTGCAGCAACTCATCCCGCGACAGACGCAGCGGATGCAAATTCCGCCGCATCTGTTACAGCACTTAGCGGCTGACCCGCAGCCAGTGCTCTTCGATCTGAATGCCGTCTTCCAGGCCCTGGTGCAACCATTTTTCGCCGTCAATCTGGCACTGAAAATGATAGGTTTTGCCTTGTAACCGGGGCAATGAAGTGGCATCGATCTGTTCGTGGTAGCCTTTCGCGTCGGCACTGAAGCTGCCGGAGGCGGCCACTTCAAACTTGCCGTCTGGATGCCAGGTAATAAAACTGAAATAGCGGCCGGCAATCAGTTTGCGGCTTTTGGTTTGTTGACCTTTGATTTCACCAACCACTTTGCCGCTTTGGTCGCGGTAAATCGCTGACTGCAGTTCCCAGCTGCCCTGCAGCGCAGTGCTGGTGCAGGGACTTTCTGCGGCGGCATTGTGACTGAAAATCAGCACGCATAAACTGATGCCCAGTATTTGCAGGCTGGGTTGCTTGTTGATTCGGCTAAACAGAACGGACATCGGTGCTTTCCTGTGAAATTGACAACGCTGTCAATCTGCCTGAAATTTACCCAGCGCACAAGTCGGATTAACCAGCGTGGCTGACGCCTGCCAAGCCGTCATGTTAGACTGCCGGCGGTTCTGAACTGGAGTCTCTATGTATACTGA
>CAMLNG010000436.1 GCA_946481195.1 uncultured Chromatiaceae bacterium | reverse complement strand
ACATGGCGTATCACCACGCAGTTCCGGCACCAATGGGTTTTCACTGGAAAACGGAATTCGGGCGTCGAGCATTTCGATGATGACATCAACCTGGGGCATCACCTCCGCAATTTCTTTGCGGGCTTTATGCATATGACCCGGGAACCAGTTAATTGACATCACACATCTCCAACACACAACAAAGCCGGTTATTTTAGCCCGAAGCGGCGCCGAGCGGAAATCTTTCGCCCGGGCTTTGCCAATATTCAGCGAAATAATTGCTTGAATGACTGAATTTGTTACACATTTGTTGGTCTTTAACAGCGGCTTCATCGTATGCTGAGGCAAAATCCCGTTTAATCCACCTGGAAGGAACATCAGGATGCCGCTGAAATCTGCCGTTTATTCAGCTCTCTATGCAGTCATGCCGCCCCGACTGACTTTGGCTACCAGTAGTTTGTTACTGGCCTGCACCCTCGGCGCTCTGCCTGCGCATGCGCTGCAACTCAAAGCCACCACCATCAAACTAGAACACCCGGCCAACGGCAGTGTATTGCGCATGCCTGGCCAGCCAGTATTGCTGGTCTCAGGCCACAACCATGAATTCCGCTGGCTCAGCCGGGTTGACTACGCCAATAACAGCACGGAACAAATCGCTTTGCCGGTGCAGGTACAGTTTTTTCAGGCCGCAACTTTGGCCGGTCACCATGGCAGTCAGCTGGTGGCGATGGGGCAGGACGCTTTGTGGCATTATCAGACTGACAGTAAAAAGTGGCGGCAATTAGCCAGTGCGCCTTCAGCCTATCCGGTGACCGATGCCAAGCGGATGTTAACGCTGGAGTTTACCGCTGATTTGAACCAGGATGGCCTGACCGATTTTCTGCTGCCGGATTTTCGCGCTCTGCAGGTGCTGATGCAGCAAAAAGACGGCACTTTCCGCACTTATGCTTTGCCTATCACCGCACAAATGCAGATTTTTGAGAAGGACCCGGATTTTTTCCTGAAAACACCGCGTCAGGTTGATTACACGTTGGATGGCCGCACCGATATCGTGTTTAACGTCGACGATAATCTGTGGGTCTACCCACAGCAGCCAGACGGCAGCTTTGCCAGCACCGCGACGGTGGTGCCGCTTGGGGTTGGTCTGACGCCGGACGTACAGGCGCAACAACGCGGCGGCGATGGTCGCAGTTATGAAGGCCTTACTATCACCCGGCTCGAGCGGTTACTCGACTTAAATGGCGATAAAGTCGCCGATTTAGTCGTGCAACAACAGCATTATGTTGATGTGATGGAGCAGAAATACAGCTATCGCATCCACTATGGCCGTAACGACAATGGCAAGCTGGTATTCCCGACCACCGCCGATCAGCAAATCAATACCACAGGTGTGCAGTTTGATGTGCAGTTTGCTGATTTAGACGCCGACGGCCGGTTAGATTTTTACACGCCGGCGGCTGAGATTGGCATCAGCAAAATCGTGTCGGCGCTACTGACTGGGTCTGCTTCGGTCGACTGGTTGTTCTACAAACAACAGGCCGACGGCAGTTTTGGCACTAAGCCGGTGCATCGCCAGGAAGTGGATGTCGGCATTTCGCTCGGCAGTGGCCAGTTTAACCTGCCGGTGACGGCGGTATTAAAAGGCGCTGATGGCAAAGCAACCTTAGTGAAAGCCGAAGATGACGACACTTTACGTAGTTACGCCCCGGTTGGCGCGAAGCTGTTTTCAGATAAAAGTACCCGGCAGAAAATTAAACTGCCAAAACGGGCCATCAACCTGCTGGTGCATGACTTAAACGATGATGGCAAAGAAGATCTGGTGCTGCCGTTTGGCGCGCAGGAAGCCAAAGGCCAGACCAATCAAATCACCATTTTATTGCAATAAACCACAAGGAAAAGCGGATGAAGCTGGTAAAAAGTGCGGTGTTATTATTCGGTTTGGCTGGTGTTGGCGCTGGCGTTGGTGTAGCACAGGCGGCGCCAACTGCGGTGATTGAAACCACGATTGGCACAATGAAGTTTGATTTGCACCAGCAAGCGGCGCCGCAAACTACAGCGCGTTTTATTGAATTGGCCAAAGCCGGCTGGTACAACGGCAAATCTTTTTATCGTGTGGTGAAAGGCCATGTCGCCCAGGCCGGTATCAATGACGACAATCATCCCGACCATCAAAAATACCGCGTCCCGGCCGAATTCTCCGATAAGCTCCCGCACATCCGCGGCAGCCTCGGCATGGCCCGCGACGAAGACCCCAATAGCGGCAGCACCGAGTTTTTTATCTGCTTAGAACGCCGCGCGCATCTCGACGGCAAATACACCAATTTCGGCCAGCTGACCGACGGTGACAAAGTGCTGGATGCCTTTGCCGCGCTGCCAGTGGAAGAAAAATGGATCGACAATCCCGGCGCAAAACCTATTGCCTTTCATAGCCCCAAACAGCCAGTGCTGATTAAGCAGATCCGGATTGAGCCTTGAGTGGTGGGTTGTGCGGTGTGTTGTTTGCTGTTAGTTGCTTATGCATTGAAGTCATAAACGTTTGCTAAGGATCTGTGGGAAACGGCTCGGACGATTACAACAGACTGGGCGTCACACGATGGGCGTCACACGCACGCCGTAAATACTCCTGGGTCTCACAGACATGTAGGCTCGTCAGCCGCTTTCCGGGGTTTTGCAGAGCAAAACCCGTTCAGTCGGCAGCAAGTCAGATTGCTGACTTGCTGAGATCCCGTCTTCACCCTGCCACAGAGGGTCTGCTTTTGTAATCATTCGGCCGTTTCGAGAGTTCAGTTGAATCGTCGCGTTGTGCCAATTGCAGACGTTTGTGAAACTTCCTGTACGGCGGCGCTTCGCTTGCACGTACCTACCGCCGCGATGTGAGCGTAGGTACGGTAAGCGAAGCGCCACCGTACATAACATATTTGATTGTCTGCACTTCGCTCACAGCAGTCTTCTCCAAACCCCAACAAACCCAACACCGGTAGCCACGGAGGGAGCGATCAAGAGTGAGCGCGGGAGGCGCGAACGGGCGAACATAGTGGTGGCGGTGTTGGGTTTGCCGCGATGTCCTAACTACTTAGAACGCTGTGCTAAAGCACCTTGCTCATAAAATACTTGGCGCCGCCGGCAAACGGGTAGTCCTGCTGGGTCCACTCCACTTGATAGCCGTGTTTTTCGTAAAAAGGCCGTGCCTGAAAATCTAAAGTATCCAGCACCACATAACGGCAACCACGTTCGCGGGCGATTTGCTCGGCGCGTTGCAACAGCGCCGAACCCTGGCCTTTGCCGCGCAGTTCTGGCGCGAGCCAAAACGATTCCAGATAAAACCAGTTGCCAAAAGTGCGGCCGGCTAAGGCGCCGAGCAAGGTGCCGTCGTCAGCATGGATAGCGAGGCCAAGTGGCTGGC
>CAMLNG010000435.1 GCA_946481195.1 uncultured Chromatiaceae bacterium | reverse complement strand
TTTTCGGGTACTTGCGGTGGGTCACTACAAGCGGGTACACATTTACACTTCACTAAGCGAGTACCAAATAAATGTCTTATGATATCAGCAAGTTGCGTAATATCGCCATTATCGCGCACGTTGACCACGGTAAAACTACACTTGTTGACAAATTACTGCAACAGTCCGGCACTTTCGATGCCCGTGCAAAATTGCAGGAACGGATGATGGATTCAAACGCGCAGGAATCTGAGCGCGGCATTACCATCCTGGCGAAGAATACTTCAGTACGCTGGAACGGTTATCAAATCAACATCCTGGACACACCAGGCCACGCCGACTTCGGTGGTGAAGTTGAGCGCGTTCTGTCAATGGCCGACTCAGTATTGTTGTTAGTCGATGCAGTTGAAGGCCCGATGCCTCAGACGCGCTTCGTAACACAGAAAGCATTTGCTCACGGCTTAAAACCAATTGTTGTTGTCAACAAAATTGACCGTCCGGGTGCACGTCCGGATTGGGTTATTGACCAGGTATTCGACCTGTTCGACAACTTAGGCGCGACTGACGAGCAGTTAGATTTCCCAATCGTTTACGCATCTGCCATTAATGGCTGGGCGACGCTGGATTACAACGAGCCAAAAACTGATATCAACGACCTGTTCGCAGCAATCGTTGAACACGTTGCGCCACCACAGGTTGAACTGGATGGCGATACGCAAATCCAGGTTTCTCAGTTAGATTACTCCAGCTACCTCGGCATCATCGGTATCGGCCGGATCAAGCGTGGTACCTTGCGTGTCAACCAGCAAGTTACCGTCTTAGGTGCTGACGGTTCTAAGCGGAACGGTAAAGTGGGTCAGGTGTTCACTTATTTAGGTCTGGAACGGATTGACACTCAGGAAGCCAACGCAGGTGACATCATTGCCTTCACCGGTTTAGGCGATCTGAAAATTTCTGACACTATCTGTGCACCAACCAGCCTGGAAGCCTTACCGCCGCTGCAAGTTGATGAGCCGACCGTAACCATGACTTTCCAGGTCAACACTTCACCTTTCGCCGGTAAAGAAGGTAAGTTTGTTACTTCACGTCAAATTCTGGAACGCTTAAACCACGAACTGAAACACAACGTGGCACTGCGTGTCGAAGAAACTGAAGACGGCGACAAGTTCAAAGTTTCTGGCCGTGGTGAGCTGCACTTAGGTGTTTTAATCGAAAACATGCGCCGCGAAGGTTTTGAACTGGCCGTATCTCGTCCTGAAGTGATCATGAAAGTGATTGATGGCGAGAAAATGGAACCAATCGAAAACGTCACCATCGACGTGGAAGAGCAGCATCAGGGCTCTATCATGGAGAAAATGGGCGAGCGTAAAGCTGAAATGACCAACATGCAGCCAGACGGCAAAGGCCGGATCCGGATGGATTTCCAGATGCCAAGCCGTGGTCTGATCGGTTTCCGTACCGAGTTCATGACGCTGACCTCAGGTACAGGTCTGATGTACAACAGCTTTGACCATTACGGCCCGCATAAAGGCGGTAATATCGGTCTGCGGATGAACGGCGTGTTGATTTCAAACGCAACAGGTAAAGCTGCTGGCTATGCGATTTTCTCGCTGCAGGAACGTGGCCGGATGTTTATCGGTCATGCTGACGAAGTGTATGAAGGTCAAGTCATCGGTATCCACAGCCGTAGTAACGACTTAACTGTTAACTGCTTAAAAGGCAAACAGCTGACCAACGTGCGGGCTTCCGGTACTGACGAAGCGATTAACTTAGTGCCGCCAATCCGCTACACGCTGGAACAGGCGCTGGAGTTTATCGATGACGACGAACTGGTAGAAGTGACGCCACAGTCTATCCGGATCCGGAAACGTCACCTGACGGAAAACGACCGTAAACGCGCCAGCCGCGCTTAATACCAGTTGTTGAAATCCAAACCCGCGCTTGTCGCGGGTTTTGTTTATCTGCCGCTGATAGTCTTGTGATATCAGGGACAAAGATCTGGCGGCGACTATAAATGCTGTGTATCTTGCTGCACGGAGGCCAATCAGTTGGATGGAGTCACAGCGCAATGACGTCGCGCCGGTCATTTTATAAAAATAAAACCGTTCTGGTCGTGGACGACTCGGACCAAATCCGCAGTTATTTCAAAAGTATGCTGTTGCTGATCGGCTTTGATGACGTCACGCTGGCCCGCGATGCCGACATGGCATTATCCTGTTGCCGGCGTATTGCCTTCGATTTTATTTTGTGTGATTTCCATCTGGGAACGGGGCGGGACGGCTACCAGCTGTTTGAGATCCTGCGTAATGAGCAATTATTAAAAGCTGAAAGCTGCTTTCTGGTTGTCAGCGCCGAGCGCCAGCGTCAGGCCATTTACGGCATTATTGAATTCCAGCCGGACGACTATCTGTTAAAACCCTTCAGTTATGCGGAGCTGGAGCGACGCATTACCCGGGCCTATCACATCAAACAGGCGTTGAAACTGGCCTATCAGGCTATTCATCAGCACGACTATGCGGATGCCGTGTTGGCATGTGACCATGTCGTCGATCACCGCAGCCAGTATGCTATGCATGCAACCCGCCTCAAGGCCGAGCTGCTGGTCCGGTTGGAACGTTTTGACGAAGCCGAACACCTGTATCAGTGGGCTTTAACAGTCCGCGACTTTGCCTGGGCCCGGCTTGGCCTTGCTGTCACTTATGGCTATCAGGGCCGCAGCAGTGAAGCCGAGGCGCTGTTGCAAGAACTCTCAGGCCAGGCCGAAACCCGGATTGAAGCACTGGACTGGTTGACGCGGCTGTATATCAGTCAGCAAAACCCAACCGCAGCCCTTGCGGCAGTGGAGCAAGTGGCAAAGTCCTCACCACGCAATTATCTGCGCCAGCATGTATTGGCTACTCTTGCCGTGATCGAAAACCGCAAAGATTTGTCGGTGCAGGTGCATCAGCGGTTACTGAACGCCGCGCGGTATTCAATGTATGACACCGCTGACAACATGTTGAATTTCGCCCGCGCCTTGATTGAACAGGCAAAAGATCAGGAACCCAAGGCCCGCAAAGAAACCATGCTGCGGCTGGACAGTTTCTTGATGAGCATTAAAAAGCGTTTTCATCCGGCGAGTTTTGAGCACGACCGTTTAGTGGTCGATGCCCGCATCGCCATGCTGGAGGGACGGACCAAAGATGCACTGCGCTTGCTTGAGCACAGCGAACAGCTCAGTCTGGAAAGGCATTTGTCGCCGGCCGCCATGCTGGACCGCGCACATCCGATAACGGCCCGGCGAGATCAGGATCGTGCCGGTGCCGCCGCCGATCGAGGCGACCGCTTCGGCGAGCGTGTCGAAGCCCTCATTGCTCTCCTGCACGGTAAACGGCGTCCCCGGAATTTGCGCGGGGACCGGCATGGCGGCCA
>CAMLNG010000434.1 GCA_946481195.1 uncultured Chromatiaceae bacterium | reverse complement strand
CTGCAAGGCGCGTTGCATCGGCTCGACTTTGTTCAGCTGGTTGTATTGCTTCAGACCTTCCGGCGTGGTCCAGAGCTGACCAAAGCGTGCTTCCTGCCAGGCCGGCGTGATGTCGGCGCGGTATACCTTGAGGTTCAGCTGCAGCCGTTCCGTCAGCTCATCAATAAAACGATAAGTTTCCGGGAACAAATGACCGGTGTCGGTCAGAACCACAGGAATGTCCGCTTTGACCTGAGTCACCAGATGCAACATCACAGCAGCCTGAATGCCAAAGCTGGAACTCAGCATATGCTGGCCCGGTAATTGGTTGAGCGCAAAAGCCACCCGCTCAGCCGGCGACAGCGTTGCCAGCTGTTGATTGATTTCCGCTAAGGCTTGCTGCTGCGCGGCCGGGTCCAGCTGTAAAATCTGCTGATAACTCATTTATTTACCTGTCTTGCTTTGTTTGGCGGGTAACCACAAGGGTTACCCCTGCCGATGCGTGATGGCGATGTTTTTGGGCGGGTAGCCAATGTACTGTGGCGGTAAACGTACGGTGTCGGTAAACGTACGGTGGCGCTTTGCTTACCGTACCTACCTGTGCCTTCCAGTACCTGCCGCCCTGTTGTCTGGCGGGTAACCGCGAGGGTTACCCCTACGGCTTATTTAGGCGTGGAAGTCTGTTTTGCTGACTTTGACTTCAGCAACCACACCAACCCGGATCACAAAATCACCAAAACATTCGCCGGCATTGCGTTCCAGCGCCCAGCGGCCAATTAAGATGTCGAGCGCCGCCAGAATCTCGGCTTCGGCCACGTTGTCTAAATACAGTTTCGGAATACGGGTACCGGCCGTGTTGCCACCCAGATACAGGTTGTATTTGCCCGGGCCCCGGCCGACTAAACCAGCCTCGGCCAGCATGGCGCGGCCGCAGCCGTTCGGGCAGCCAACCACGCGTAAGATGATGTGGTCTTCCGCCACACCGTGTTTCGCCAGAATGCCTTCGACGTGAGTGACTAACGTCGGCAAATAGCGCTCCGCTTCCGCCATCGCCAATGGGCAAGTTGGCAGCGACACACAGGCCATCGAGTTTTTGCGCTGCTCGGTGACGGTATCTTCAATCAAACCATGGGCGCGGGCAATGGCTTCAATTTGCGCTTTGTCCTCAGCGGCAACGCCGGCGATGATCAGGTTCTGGTTCGCCGTCATACGGAAATCACCTTTGTGGATTTTGGCAATTTCCGATACGCCGGTTTTCAGCGGCTTGCCCGGGTAATCCAGCAAACGGCCATTTTCGATAAACAGCGTTAAATGGTGTTTACCGTCAATGCCTTCGACCCAGCCAAAGCGGTCGCCGCGATGGGTGAATTCGTAAGGGCGGCTTGGCTGGAACTTGACGCCAACGCGCGCTTCTACTTCCTGCTTAAATGCGTCCACGCCGATGCGGTCGATGGTGTATTTGGTTTTGGCGTTTTTGCGGTTGACCCGGTCACCGTAATCGCGCTGCACTGTGACGACGTGTTCCGCCACTTTCAGCACGTGTTCGAGACCGATAAAACCAAAATCTTCGGCGCGGCGCGGGTAAGTGCCTTTGTCGCCATGCGTCATGGCAAGGCCACCACCGACCAGCACGTTAAAGCCCACCAGTTGACCATTTTCGGCAATAGCCACGAAGTTTAAGTCGTTGGCGTGCACGTCGATGTCGTTATGCGGCGGGATCACCACTGTGGTTTTAAACTTGCGCGGTAAATAGGTATCGCCCAGCACCGGTTCGGTTTCGGTCGTTTCAACTTTTTCTTCATCGAGCCAAATCTCGGCATAAGCGCGGGTTTTTGGCAGCAGATGCTCAGAAATTTTCACAGCCCATTCATAGGCTTGCTGGTGCAACACCGATTCCACCGGGTTTGAGGTACAAAGCACGTTACGGTTCACGTCACCGGCGGTGGCAATCGAATCGATACCGATGCTATTCAGCATCTGATGCATAGGTTTGATTTCTGGTTTAAACACACCGTGAAACTGGAAAGTCTGGCGCGTGGTTAAACGGATACTGCCGTACAGGGTTTTTTCGCTGGCGAATTTGTCAATGGCCAGCCACTGCTCCGGCTTGATAATGCCGCCTGGCATCCGGGCGCGCAGCATCACGTTATGTAATGGTTCCAGTTTTTGCTCGGCGCGTTCGGCGCGCAAATCACGGTCATCTTGCTGATACATGCCGTGAAAACGCACCAATAAGAAGTTATCGCCGGTGAAACCGCCGGTAATTTCGTCTTTTAGGTCGGTGGTGATAGTGCCGCGTAAATGATGGCTTTCGGCTTTTAACCGCTCGTTATCAGACAGCGCGCCCTGCACCTGCAGTTCAGGGTTAATCGGATATTGGCTCATTAATACACATCCTTCTGATAACGTTTGCTTTCACGCAGTTGTTCGAAATAGTCTGCAGCAGCTTCTGCACTCAGGCCGCCATGCTCAGCGGCAATATTCAGTAGCGCCTGATGTACGTCTTTCGCCATCCGGTTGCCGTCACCACAAATATACAAGTGAGCGCCTTGTTGCAGCCAGTTCCAGACTTCAGCGCCTTTGGCTTTGAGTTTATCCTGCACATAGACTTTCTGCGCCTGGTCGCGGCTAAAGGCCACGTCCAGTTTGCTTAACACACCGCGTTTTAAATAGTCCTGCAATTCCACCTGATAGAGGAAATCACGGGTGAAGTGCGGGTTACCGAAGAATAACCAGCTCTGACCGGTGGCGCCGGCGTTGTCGCGTTCCTGCAAAAAGGCGCGAAACGGCGCAATCCCAGTGCCCGGGCCAATCATAATGACCGGCGTGTCATGGTCGGGCAGGCGGAAATTGTCATTGTGTTCGACAAAGACCCGCAGCTTGCCGCCTTCTTCCAGCCGCTCAGCGAGGAAACCGGAAGCGCCGCCTAAATGGGTCTGACCAAAGGCATCAAAGCGTACGACACCCACTGTTAAATGCACTTCTTCGCCGACTTCCGCCTGGCTGGAAGCAATCGAATACAGCCGTGGCTGCACTTTACGCAGACAATCGACTAAGGCCTGGGCCGTGAGCACAGCCGGATGCTGCAGAATCACGTCGGCGGTCTGGCGTTCGGCCAGATAAGCACGTAAGGCGGTTTTATCGGCTGCCAGTTGCTGCAGTTCGCTATTGCCGGTCGCTACAGCATATTTCTCGACAAAAGACGGGTAGGACTGGGTCAGTTCTAATTCACGTAGCAGCGCATCGCGCAGCGTCAGGGTCTGACCGCCCAGGCTGACTTCGGCGTCTGCTACGGTACCGGTCGCTTGCAGCACGGCATCAACCAGTGCCGGGTCGTTATCAAAAAACACACCCAATGCATCGCCCGGCTGATAAGTCAGGCCGGTGTCGGCTAACGAAATTTCGATATGGCGCACATCT
>CAMLNG010000433.1 GCA_946481195.1 uncultured Chromatiaceae bacterium | reverse complement strand
GCCGGTTTTACCCTGATAGAACTGCTGGTGGTGATCCTGATGATAAGTATTCTGGCGGCTACGGCCGCCAGTCGTTTTTTTACTACTGACGACATCCAACCGCAGCAGCAACGTGATGCGGTGATTAATCTGCTGCGTCAGGTACAGATGCAAAGTATGCAAGACAGCGCGGTCAAAGATAGCAGCGGTAACTACACCCGCTGCGCGACCCTGTTACTGCAAGCTAACGTCGCCGGCATTGCCCGGCAAAATGCCTGTAATAGCTCAGCCAGTTTCACTATGGATAGCAGTGACCTCAGCCAAATCAGCCTCAGCGGCAGCACTGTCAGCAGTAGCGCCGGCAGCCTGCCGTTGTATCTGCGCTTTGACAGCTGGGGCCGGCCACGCAGCAGTTGCAGCAGTGGCTGCACTATCAGTTTTGCCGCTGCCGGTGTCACCAGCCGCCTCTGTATCGAAGCCAGCGGTTATATCGGGGCCTGCTAAACCATGAAAAGCCCAAGCCCATTCAGCCGCCGCAAAAATTTTCGCTATCAGTCTGCTGCCATGCTGCAGCGCGGTTTTACCCTGGTTGAACTGGTGATTGGTATGGTGGTGCTGGCAATTGCGCTGACGCTGCTGACCGGCGTGCTGGCGCCGCTGCACCGCGATTCCGGTGCGATTTGGTTACAGGTTCGTAGTGCCGAACTGGCGCAAAGCCTGCTCAGTGAGGTGATGGCGCGCTCCTTTGATGAAAACTCCAGCCGCAGTGGCAGCCCGCTGCGCTGTGGTGAAAGCGGTGCCGGCAGTTGTGCTGCCAGCATGCCGGCTTGTCCGGTCAGTGGTATGTCGGAAGTGACTGAAGAAGCCAACCGGCAGGATTACGACGACGTTGATGATTTCCATTGCCTGCGCGCAGATGCTGCGACTTTAACCGACTGGCTCGGCACCAGCCTGGCCAGCCGCTACGCCAACTATCAGCTGGCTATCAGCGTCAGTTACGACGGCGTTAACGCAGGCGCTGCCAGCAATAACCTGGTCAAACGCATCACGCTGAATATCACGGCGCCGGATGGCACTGTGCTGACCTTCAGCGCCTTAAAGGGTAACTGGTAATGCGCCGCCGTCCTGTGCATAGCAGCGGTTTCACTTTGGTGGAACTGGTCACTGTGCTGGTGTTGCTGGGGATAAGCGTGGTTGGCTTGTCGACTTTACTGGGAAATATGTCCGGCATTTATCTGCAATCAACGCAGCGTGAACAATTATTAGGCCAAAGCCGGTTTGTGCTGGAGCGGCTGAACCGTGAACTGCGCGATGCAGTGCCGAACAGCTTGCGGGTCAGCAACAGCAGCAGCTGGTCTTGTCTGGAATTTGTGCCTTTTAGCGCTGTAGTGCGTTATCGCTCTATCGCGCTGCGGCCAGATACGCTGCCGACGATGGATGTGGTGAGCCTTGAACCGAATTTTGCTTTAGCCGTCAGCGCCGGACAGTGGCTGTTGGTCTATCCAACCAGCCCGGCGGATATTTATGCGGTATCGAGCCAAAAAGTACAGCTGCATAACACACCGCTGGTTAATGACGACAGTATTGATGTGACTTACCGTTTGCAGTTCAGTCAGGCCTTTGGTTTTGGCACAGCATCGCCGGCGACCCGGGCTTATTTGTTAAACAGCCCTGTCAGTTTTTGTGCACTTGGCAATGAAATTCGCCGTTATGAAGGCTATGGGCTACAAAGCAGTCAGCCTGTGCCCGGCAGCGGGCTCAGTAATGGTGCGCTGATGGCGCGTCAAATCAGCAATGACCTGACAACGCGGCCAGTGTTTGAGCTGCTGCCCGATGCGTTGACCCGCAATTCATTAGTGCAAATCCAGCTGGAGCTGACGTCGGAACAGGACAGCGGCACAGTGCTCAGTTATAGCCATTTAGTGCAGGTGAGTAATGTCCCGTAAGCTGCATCATTTGTCACAATACGCAAAGCGTCGCCACCAGTCTGGTAGTGCGCTGGTGATCGCCGTATTTGTGCTGTTATTCGGCAGCCTGATTTTGTTGGCACTGGCGCGGCTAAGCACTGCGTCCGGCACCTCATTGATTTATGAAGTGCAGGGCCAGCGCAGTTATTGGCTGGCCAAATCGACTTTGGAATTAGGCCTGGTCCAGCTGTTTCCGCTCAATCAACCGGCGCAGAGTTGTGCTGCAGTAAACACCAGCATGCGTAACTGGAACAGCAGCGATTGGGTGGGTTGCCAGAGCCAGCTGACCTGTGATGACGAACCTGTCGATGGTAAAAAATGGTACCGGCTGACCAGCACGGCCTGGTGCGGCGACGGCGATTTACTGACCAGCCGGGTGCTCAGTGCGGAGGCCAGTGAATGAATGGATGGAGAACCTGGCTGCTTGGCCTGCTGGCAGTATTTAGCAACCTAGCACTGGCGGTAGACCCGGTCTGTGACACCACATGGACCAAAACCAGCAGCAGCTGGACCTGTAACGGCAATGGTAAAGTGACGTTCAGCAGTAACACCAGCTTTGTGCCCACAGGTAATTTGACGCTGATCGCCAATAATGGCTTTGTGCTGAGCGGTAACATCGTCGGCAGCGCCAACATTCGGGTGAATTTTGAATCGAGTTATGGTGATTACAGCATCAGCGGCAGCACGATTTATGGCAATTTAACGGCGTCGAGTGGCACCTACAGCATCAGCAGTTCGACCGTGAATGGCAGCATCACGACGGGCGGCAATATCACGCTGACCAGCACCACTGTCACCGGCCTGGTCACCAGCAGCAGTAATACCATCACCGCGACCAACAGTAATCTGCAGGCCGGCCTGACCTCACGTTCCGGCATCACCTTAAGTGGCGGCACCGTCAATGGCGCTATCACGATGACAGCCCGCAATATTGTCCGGCTGACCGGTGTGACCATGCCAACCGGTAGTATCAGCGGCGCCAGTTCGGTCTATCTGGATAATTCGGACCTTGGCAGCGCATCAGCCAATGTCAATGTGACCACGGACAGCAATGACATTTATGTGCAGGGTGGTTCAGTGATCTATGGCAATTTGTCGGCGGCGGTGAATTCAAACGGCACTGTGCAAGTGCAAAGCGGTTCGGTCTATGGCACTTGTTTGCCCAAATCCAACCCGGTTAATGCCTGTAATGCCACACCACCGGCCAGTGTACATCATTATGAATTGAGCTACGCCAGCCCCGGCGTCACCTGCGAAGCAGAGCCTGTGACCATTAAAGCCTGCACCAATGCAGCCTGCACCACGCTGTATAGCGGCACCACTTCAGTGACGCTGGCAGCAACCAATGGCGGCAGCTGGACTAACAGCAGCCCCACATTCAGTGCCGGCAGCGCCAGCAGTGCTTTGCGTAAAACCAACACCGGCAGTTCGGTGATCAGTTTAAGCGCGGCCAGTCCAACGGCGAGT
>CAMLNG010000432.1 GCA_946481195.1 uncultured Chromatiaceae bacterium | reverse complement strand
CTGCTAATGCTTTACCAAAGTTGGCCATCAGACATTGCAGTTGACCGGCTTTGACACCTTGCTGCTGCCAGCTACCACGGCCTTCCTCACCAAGCACGCCAATGCCATGGGCGTCGTCGAGTAACAGCGGCTGTGTCGGCGACAGCATCGATAACAGGGAGTGACAGTCTGTGATGTCTCCATCCATACTGAACACCCCTTCCGTTGCCACGACCACAGATTTATCCTGCGCTTTCATCAACTGCCTGCCGAGTGCCTGGAGATCCTGATGCGGGTAGCGTTTAAACTGCAGCTGCCCCTGCATCAGCACATCCTGCATCGAAGCGTGACAGTATTTGTCCAGCAATAATAAGTCTTCTGGCGCCACTAACGCGCTCAGCATCGCCTGATTGGCGGTAAAACCAGAGCTGAATAACAACACAGCTTCGACACCGAGCCAGTCACACAACACGCTGCTAAGCTCAGCATGAGCCGGCTGATAACCTGTCACCAGTGGTGAGCCGGTCGCAGCGCTGCCGACGCTTTGTGCGGCGTCGGCAAACGCCTGACGCAATAACGCTGCGCTTGCCAGACCCAGATAGTCGTTACCGGAAAAGTTCAACAGTGTCTGGCCCGCAACACAAAGCTGGCCGTCCGGCAAGGTTTGCAGCACCTGCTCCTGCCGGTACAAGCCCTGGTCGCGACGTTGCTGCAACCAAAGTTGCATCTGGGATACTTGCATATAACTCAGACTGCGGCGTGGAACAGACTGGGTTCCAGCTGCTCCTGAATCGCCTGTGCCATCGCGGCTTCATGCGCTTCATCAGACACATCGCCGCGCTGCTCCGGTTTTAAACCCAGCTTGGCAAACAGCTGCATGTCGGCGTTGGCTTCCGGGTTTTCCGTCGTCAGTAACTTATCCCCATAGAAAATTGAATTGGCACCGGCCATAAAACACAGCGCCTGCATTTGTTCGTTCATCCGCGACCGGCCGGCGGATAAGCGAACATGGCTTTTCGGTAACATGATACGTGCGACGGCGATAGTGCGGACAAATTCAAAACCGTCTAAATCTTCGACATTTTCCAGCGGCGTGCCGGCAACTTTCACCAGCATATTGATCGGCACTGATTCCGGATGTTCTGGCAGATTGGCTATCTGACGTAACAACGCCGAGCGATCGTTAGCACTCTCGCCCATGCCGACAATACCACCGCAGCACACTTTCATACCGGCGTCGCGTACATGCGACAAAGTGTCTAACCGGTCCTGATAAGTGCGGGTGGTGATAATTTCGCCATAAAATTCCGGCGAGGTATCCAGATTGTGGTTGTAATAGTCAAGGCCTGCTCCAGCCAGCTCCTGTGCCTGATCGGCAGTGAGCTTACCGAGCGTCATACAGGTTTCCAGGCCCATGCCTTTGACGCCTTTGATCATTTCCATGATGTAAGGCATGTCACGCTGTTTTGGATTGCTCCAGGCCGCGCCCATACAAAAGCGGCTGGCGCCCTGCTCTTTGGCTGCTTTGGCCTGCGTCAATACTTTTTCGACTTCGAGTAAACGTTCGCGTTTGAGGCCGGTATTGTAATGACCACTTTGTGGGCAATATTTGCAGTCTTCCGCGCAAGCGCCGGTTTTAATCGACAACAGTGTGCTGACCTGAACTTCATTGGCCGGAAAATTCGCCCGGTGCACTAGTTGAGCGCGGAACATCAAATCGTTAAATGGCAGCGTGAAAAGCGCGTTTACTTCAGCCAAAGTCCAGTTGTGGCGTACTTCGGTCAGGCTTTGGTCAGCAAAAAGCGAATGCATAAAGGTCCCTGTATTTCGTTTGTCTTTGTCTGGGTTTGCCGCTAGTCTATCGGCGCGCCGCGCCTTGTCAACGCGTACCAGTTCATCAGGTTTACCAGTGGTTATATTATGAGCATTGATTTGCAGTTTGATCGCGAGCATTTGTGGCATCCTTATACGTCTATGGCCAATCCACTGCCGGTATATCCGGTACAAAGCGCTGCCGGGGTGATGTTGCAACTATCTGATGGCCGGACACTGGTTGACGGCACCTCCAGCTGGTGGGCGGCTATTCATGGTTATAATCATCCGGAGCTCAATGCTGCAGTGACTGACCAGTTGCAGCACATGAGCCATGTGATGTTTGGGGGTATTACCCATGCGCCGGCGGTGGAACTGGGTAAACTGCTGTTGCAGCTGGTGCCTGCGGCGTTACAACATATTTTTTATGCCGATAGTGGTTCTATCGCGGTAGAAGTTGCGCTGAAAATGGCGCTGCAATATCAGCTGGCGCGTGGTAAGCATGAGAAAACCCGCATCCTGAGCCTGCGCAAGGCCTACCATGGTGATACTTTTGCCACTATGGCATTGTGTGACCCGGTTGATGGCATGCATGCAATGTTTCAGGCACAACTGACACCGCACCTGTTTGCCCCTGCGCCACAACGCGCATTTGATGAGGTATGGCAGGACAGTGACGGCCAGGCGCTCAGCGCGATATTTCAGCAACATCACGCCAGTTTGGCTGCGTTTGTACTGGAACCTGTGTTGCAGGGCGCCGGTGGTATGCGACTCTATCATCCTGAGTATCTGCGCTTGGCGCGACAGCTTTGTGACCAGTATGATGTGTTATTGATTTGCGATGAAATCGCCACTGGTTTTGGCCGTACCGGTAAGCTGTTTGCGGTCGAACATGCCGGAATCATTCCGGATATTCTTTGTCTCGGCAAAGCTTTAAGTGGTGGTTACATCACGCTGGCAGCCACACTCTGTACCAAAGCCGTAGCTGAAGGCATCAGCAGCGGTGCAATCGGCGCCTTAATGCATGGCCCGACCTATATGGCCAACCCGCTCGCTTGTGCCGTGGCTTGCGCAAGTTTGAAAATTATTCAGAGCGGCGCCTGGCAGAAACAAGTCCAGCAGATAGAACAGCAGTTACAACAGTTAAAACAGCTTGCGCAACATCCTGCAGTCAAAGCAGTACGGGTGTTGGGAGCGGTCGGTATTGTCGAAATGCACAGCAATATTGATGTCGCTAAAGCGCAGGCGCTGATGGTGGCACGTGGTGTCTGGATCCGGCCTTTTGCCAATCTGTTTTATCTGATGCCGCCTTATATTATCCAACACACTGAGCTGTCGCAGCTGATTGAAGCACTCGAATTTATTGTGCAGCAGGATGTTTTGCAGCAAGCACTGGCGTTGCCGGGGGCCTAGATCTGGTAGAAGAAACTTAGCGCCGCCATTGCAATCAGCAATAAAGCAACGGAGTTGTATTGCTGGCGGTCAGTGGCACGACGCAGGCGGAATTGATTTAACACGATGCTGCACAAACTGACCAGACAACACCACCAGAGTAAATAAATCAGTTGGCCGGTTAAAGTCGGTTCCCAGTAATCGCGGATCTGAATTCCCCAATAACGCACCAGGCCGGAAT
>CAMLNG010000431.1 GCA_946481195.1 uncultured Chromatiaceae bacterium | reverse complement strand
GCCAAATCATTCGGCTGATGCATCCGGGGTTCAAACACAAAAGAACTTAAGGTGCCGTTGGCATAACGCCAAATCTGATGGCCGGTGTAGTCGGCAATCCACATCACACCTTTTGCATCAATTTGAATGCCATTGCCGGTGCTGCCAGCCGGTAACCGTAAATACAGGCTGGCTTGGCCAGCTGGCGTCACTTTGCCAATGCTGCCTTTGTGCTCGTCACCGGCACCACCAAAGTTGACTGCATACAGATTGCCGCTGCTGTCAGTGTCCGGGCCTTCCACTTCGGCGTGAAAAGTGCCGGCTGGAACAAAAATCTGACTGTCGGGCACTGTTTTAGCCGGCACCGCTGGAGCCGCGCTGCCGGGTGACACTGAGCTGACAGTGCTGCTGCAGGCGCTCAGCACCAGACAGAGCAGGGGAGCAGTTAGTTTATTTTGCACAGACACTCTCCAGTAATATGTTAAAAAATCACATATCAGACTTTAATCCCTTGCGGCTGGCGGAACAAGCTTTGCGGGTCATAGCGCCGCTTAATCTGCTGCAGCCGGGCATAATGGCCGGCGTAATAAGCCAACGCAGGGTGTTTCATCAGGGCGTCGGTGTAATTGAGGTAGGCGCCGCCACTGCTCCAGCGCCGCATCTGATACCGCATCTGATGGCACCAGTCGGCACTTTGCGCCAGCAACGGTTCGGGGCTGTGTTCAGGGTGAATGGTCAGGTACTGTGCACTGAACAGCGCCTGCCGGTGGGCAAAGGCATTAAAATCACGTGGTTTGTCGGCGATGGCGCCGCCCATCAGTGTCAGCAGCACAGCGCCGGTTTGATTCTGGCTGGCGCGACGGCGCAGCGCCGTCAGCAGCGTGCGACAACCAGCCTGATCCAGTGCTTTGTTAAACATGTCGGAACTGCCCGCCATCGCGACCCGCTTGAGTCGGCCTGCTTCGTGTTGGGTTGGTAATTTACATTGATTGGTGTCGAGACCCCTGCAGTCACTCAGCATAAAATCCAGATACTGGTGGTCCTGCATATCCACTTCGCCCCACAGGCTGCTGAGGCGGTTTTCCAGCTGTTGCCAGGCGGCAGTAACATCGGCCTGACGGCCAATGCCACAACAGCGGATTTGAATTTCCGGTGCTTTTTTGCTGTTGCCATTGACCCAAATCGCCAGCTGGGTCCAGACCGTGTCTGGCAACTGTGCCGCCCAGCGTTGCCATTCCTGCAGCACCAGCTCGCCGTCTTTTAAGGGATAGCGGCCTATGTAGTTACGCACCGGCGCGCTGGCAAAAGTTTGCATTTTCAATTGGGTTAAGATGCCGAACTGACCGCCGCCCCCCCCCCGTATCGCCCAGAATAAATCGGCATTTTCGCTGGCGTTACAACGACGCAGCTCGCCATTGGCGGTGACGATTTCAGCTTCGAGTAAGGCGTCGCAGGTCAGGCCGTACATCCGGTCGGCAATGCCAAGGCCGCCGCCTTGCACCAGTCCGGCAATACCAACACCGGCGCAGCTGCCGGCCGGAATAGAGCGTTGCCACTGGCCGAGTGCGGCGTAGACATTGCCCAGCGTCGCGCCGGCACCAATGCTGGCGATATCCTGACTCAGGCTGATTTGGTTCATCGCGCCCAGATCAATCAGTACGCCTGAGGTGGATGATAAACCGGTGTAACTATGGCCACCGCTGCGGATAGTAAATGGCAACGCAAAGCGGGCGATAAACCGCACCAGCTGCTGCACATCCTGGCTGCTGGCCGGACGGGCGATCAGTGCCGGGATCACGTGATCGTAACGACTATTTGCCGACCGGCCGCGCCACTGGAATTCATGATGCTGGGAAAACAGCAATTCGCCCTGCAGTTGGCTCTGTAGCGCCAGCCAGTCTTCGGCTGACGGCAGCGGGGACACGGATTGGATTTGTGGCAGCGGCTGGCTACAGCCGGTGACCGCTGTCAGTGCCGGGATGGCGCTGCATAAGCCGAAAAATTGACGTCGTAACAATTAAAAAAAGCCTCGAAAGTAAGCCGCAGAAAAGCAACAAATGGAACATGGGGCACCGAGCTTCAGACTCCGGCTAACCTTTTGGGTTCAATCTATCGGGTCTGAACGGCTGAGCCAAGCGGCAAATCGGCAGTGTGACGGTGCCGACCGCTCAGTGGTTTTTATGTTGGCTTCTGCAAATGGCAGCGGTTAGTCAGACGCTCAGGCCAGCGACCATTTCCTGGCTGATTTGTAACACCAGTGGCAGATCTGCATCCGCCGGATCCTGTTGCAGTTCGTTCAGCACCGTTTCGGCCAGCTGCAGCAAGCTTTGTTTTAACGCTTGCGGATAGGGGTGGTTGTCATCGAGCATCAGGCCGCGGATAGTCACCCAAACCAGCCGGCAGTCACCACACACCTGATTCAGTGCATAGGCGTCGCGGCTGTCCATCGCCCGCTCTAAGGCAAAACAAATTTGCGCCAGCACCTGAGCATCCAGTTGTTTACTCTGGGGCGTCAGCTGTCGGGTTTGTTGATAGAGTTGTATGGCTTTATTCATGGCAAACTTCTTATGCACTTGTGCCGGACAGGAATGATTGCCGGTCAGGCAGCGCAGCAGGTTGACCAATAACCGCTGCGGCTGACTGGCGCTGTTGGCTTTTAGCTGAATAACGCTGACAGTGAATTGACGTTTTTATTGCCGCTGTTTTGCGACAGGCCACTGAACTGTGTTTTGATTTGCTCACGCGTTTGTCGGGCCTGATCCAGTGCCTGACTGCGTTTTTCTTCTTCATCCGCTGACAAAGTGCGGCTGTTACCAGACTTAGCGCTTTCCAGGCGCTGCGCTGCTTTGGCGGCCAGGCTGGCGGTTTCCAGACGTTTGCTGACATCGGCGTCGGCTTTTTTCAGCCGGGCACTGGTGTCCTGCGTAGTTTTTTCGGCATTGGCCAAAGAACCGGCTTTTTTGTCATCGCCACTGAGCAACGCTTTCGCGTCGGCGGCTGAGCCGATTTTTTCCGGCAGCCCCAGAGCTTTGGCAGATTTGCTGCTGGCAACTTCCAGCTCACCACCACGGGTATTGGTGGATACTGTCTGGTTTTTGCTGTCGGTCAATAAATTGGTTTTGCTGGTATTATTGCCGGAACCGGATTTGACAGTGGCTTTGTCCTGACTGGCGATAATACTGTCGCGCGCTTTGGTGTAATCGGCCTGCAGTTTTTCCCGATCTTTACCGGTAATTTTTTCATCGGCGAGCTTAGTGGCGATATCCCGAACTTGTTTGAGTTGGGTATCAATTTCTTTATTGGCGGTACTGGCGGCACCGATCGCAGTTTTACTGTTGGCCAGATTTTGCTGCACTGCGGTGTAACGCTCGGCCTCGGTACTGCGGGTGGTTTTGGTGCTGCTTTCGGCGGTGCTGGTCTTCGCCGGAGTTGTCTGTGTAGCGGATGCAGCTGTGGTACTGG
>CAMLNG010000430.1 GCA_946481195.1 uncultured Chromatiaceae bacterium | reverse complement strand
AGAAGAGGCCCGCAGAACATGCCGGCAATACCATTTCTATACAGCAAATCCGGCAGGCACATGCCGTACACCAGCAACTATCAGCCCGCGCCGGTGTAGCAACTGACACAGAGTTGCCGGAGGATACTATCCGAAGCCGTGCTGCCCGCCGCCGACAGATGACTTTAGAGCGACAACAATACAATCTGGAAAAAGTGATGGTGCTGGCGCAGGAATACTGTACAGACCAGGCCATCAGTCAGGATATAGACCCTGATTGGTTTTATCATTACTGCGAACATGTGCAAAACATCTCCGCGCTGGCCATGCAAAAACTCTGGGCAAAGATCCTGGCAGCAGAAATCAGTTCCCCTGGCAGCTTCTCTTACAAAACGCTGAATATCCTGCGACAAATGCACCACAAAGACGCTCAGGCGCTGCAGCTTGCCAGTAGCCTGAGCTGCCGGCTTTCTGCACAGGAGCCCGCGCTGATTTATTTCAGCTATCTGCAACAAGGTTCATTCTGGCAGTGGATAAGAGGCCGTAATAGAGGTGTGCTGAATCTGAGTCAGTTTGGTCTGACTTATCCGCAAATTCTTAGCCTGATTGATTTAGGCTTGCTGCATCCGGCAGAAATAGAAAGTGGCGTTATGACAAAAGGGCAAGTATTACAATGGCAGTTTCCACAAACGCCGTTGACAGGCCGCCTAAAAGCCAACGGTATTGTGCTGCAATATTATAAGTTTACCCACAATGGCGCTGAACTAATGAGCCTGCTCTATAGTCCGGTCAATCCACTGTATTTACAGGCATTGCAGACGCTGTACAGCAGCGTTATTGAGTTTCAGCAACAGGCCTGACTCGGGACAATATATGCGCGATCTTGCGCGCATCTAAAGGTTTAATCATCACATCATCCATACCGGCAAGGCGGAAACTGGCAGCTTCTTCCGGCAATGCATGGCCGGTAAAGGCCAGGATGACGGTTTGCTGATGATGCCTTAGCTGTCTGATCCGCTTTGTAACTTCCACTCCGCTTAAATCCGGCAACTGAATATCCATCAAAATCAATTGGTACCGGCTATTACTTGCCAGCTTCAGTGCTTCTTGCCCAGTGACAGCAAAATCTATATTAATCCCTTGCCCTTCCAGCATCGCTCGGACAAAACTCAGGTTCGTCTGGTTATCATCAACGATTAACAATTGTTGATTCGTGAACTGACAGCCAGGTAAGGGTAAATCCTGCAAATCAGCTAACAGCACAGGCGAGTCAAACTGCGCCACACAGGCCATCTCTGCAAAACCTGTTTTTGCCGAATGGCCGGCAAATATGATGAGCTGATAACGCTGACTCAGCAGCTGCAGTTGCTGAAGGTCGGCCGCATTGAGGTTATTACCATGTACGTGGACAACAACAGTATCAATCAAGCGGCTTTGCAGAACTTGCTGTAATTCCGCGACGCTCGCGGTGGCAACAACCTGTTCACTGACACCCTGCAGACTTTGACGCCAGGTATCCAGCCAGCCGGGGCTGGGGTCAAAAATCGCCAGATTTTGAAAACGTTTGGTCTGTTGCCGATCACGCCCGACCACAGGCACATGACAAATGATACGAGTTCCCAGGTCGGCAAGTTCCTGGATTTGCAGATCTGCCGCCAGTTGCTGTAACAGCAGATAACAAAGTTCAAACGCGATATCGGTCCACTGCGGTTCAGCACATGGCCCCTGAGTCAGGATCTGCCGGCTGCGCGCACTAATACTTCTGCCCGTGTACTGAAACTTCAGCTGCAGCTTATCCCGGGTACCGCTTTCAAGGCGATAACTGAGCTGCATTTCTTTGCCATCGACCAATGGGCTGAGCGCCTGAAGTAGCGAAAACATCAGATACCGCAGCAAATCACCATCCAGCACGACCTGACACCGTGTCGCCGCAGGGTCTTCATCCGGCAGCAATAATAAGTGCTGCGGCCAGCTTTGCTGAACCTCTCGCAGGGCTTTGGCAAACCAGTGCGACAAGCTCTGTACAACAGGTTGCTGGTTTTTTTCCGTTTGCTGGCGCCACATGAGCAAAGACAGCCATTGCCGTAATGCTGCATCATTCATTTGCTCTGCCTGGCTTGCCAGCAATTGCCAGCAATGCACATCATTGCTCAGATGCAACTGCCGCTGCTGCGCACCAATGAGTTGTTGGGCCATGTCATGCGAGTGCTGAGCATGGGTCTGCTCCATCTGCCCAAGCTGTTGCTGCAGTCGTTTCAGCTCATTGCCACGTTCATGTCGTTGCTTGACCAGTTCTGTGATTGCTGTAACCAGCGGCTGAATACCAGCCGGCACTGTTTCTGCGTGCTCAGTATCGTCGTACAAAGCCTGCCAGATAGGCCGATATCTGCGTTGCTGCCGCCGAATAAGCAGTTTCGAACCAATCCCTGCTACCGCAGTGAGCACTGCGGCCAGCAACAGCCAAAGCCAAGGGAAGTTACTTTTTGCAACCGAAAGTAGTAGTGCCCTGCCATCCGTTAAAGAAACCTGTAAATTCAAGGCGTCTTCAGGCACAAGGCCCACCGCAACAGCAGTGCTGCCATCAGTGTCCTTGATCTGTAACGCCAGCTGGGGTAACTCGGAAAGATTTTGTGCAAGCGTCAGGATTTCGGCATTGGCATCAGACTGCATCCGCAAATGTTCAATAAGCTGGTCAGCCAATCGCTGCAATTGTTGTTGGTATGTGTGTTGCTCATGTTGGTGGTACCACCAACCTACTCCGGCCGTGGCGAGCTGCACAGCAATAAACACAGCCATGAGCAGTTTAAAGTTTGGCATGCTGCAAATCCGAATTAATAAAATCCGTTGGCTATTCGTAATCAACAGATTCAGGGATGTGTCAGTATAGCGGGCTTAGAATCCCGCCGGCAACCGTTCGCGACACTCTTCAAGACACATTTAATACATTTTATTTACAACATCAGAAATCTAAATACAGCCCGGCAAAGCCGCCGGAACTGTTCGCATGAACATCCAGATGGTCCCGGTCTGAAATAGCCAGCTTGTTATATTGCCAGCCAACTCGCAGATACGCCTGAATCATCGCAATATCGATAAAACGCCAGGCGATGCCAGCTTGCCAGTCGTAATTTAAATCACTTTGGTAGCGGCTGTAATTGCCTTTGGCGAACACAACGGTGTCAGTGCCCCACACACCTACCTCAGTGTCCAGATAAAGCATCGGAAGTAACACAGATAAGTCTGCCGAATTTTTTACGACACTGGTATTGAGTTCAGACGTTATCCTCAGCTGGCGGGCAGTAAGTCCAAGATCAACACTAAGCAGTGGGTTATCGAGTAGCTCATAGTAGGCCGTCACATCGTAACTTTGATATTTTTGGGATTGCCAGATGTTTTGACCTGCACTGTAAACCACTTGCCCAAGTCGCAAACTGTCTAGTAATGGCGCCTGTGCTGAATAATCATTTTGCTGATAACGAGCAGC
>CAMLNG010000429.1 GCA_946481195.1 uncultured Chromatiaceae bacterium | reverse complement strand
GTGAGCGCGGGAGGCGCGAACGGGCGAACGCAGTGGTGGCGGTGTTGGCTTTGCCGCGATATCGGACAAGCTGTTGTACTTAAAGCACGCCTGCGCTGCGGTGGTTGTAGATGCGGATGGTCATGACGATGAGGATTGTTGCAATTAACGCCGACACGGCGTGGTGCATGACCAGATGACCGAGCAGGAAAGCCGGCACATCCTGCCAGCCGTCGATGAACCACATTTTACTGAAGAGCAGCAGATAGGTTGCGAGGTGCAGATATAAGCCGGTGCGGAAAATCTGGCCGAACCTTTGTTGCAGTGGCTGGCTGAGATGGTTGCCGAACCAGCGTAACGCCAGCAATGCGGCAACACATAAACCAAGGGTGACTAATCCTAAACCCAATAACGAGGTTTTTGCGACTACAGCACTGGCCAGATACCAAGGTAACATTTAACTACAACTCCGCGTGATGAACGTTATGCCGTGATTTGTGCAACGTCTGCCAAAGAATCCCAGACCAGATCCGCGCTTTGCAAATCTTCTGCGGTTAATTCCTGACCGCTGCGAACCAGAATTTTCCGGCCAACACCAGCCGCAGCAGCGGCCTGCATATCCGCAGCTTTGTCGCCGACCATCAGGCTGAGTGCCGGATCTATACCAAATTCGCGGATCGCCTGAGTCAACATGCCCGGATTAGGTTTGCGGCAGTCGCAGTCGATGTTGTACGGCACCTGGCCTTTTTCCAGATGGTGCGGGCAATAATAAACCCCGTCGATTTTGACGCCGTGCGCGGCAAATTGCTGTTTCATCCAGCTGGTTAACACGGCGAAATCCTGCTCGTTGTAATAACCGCGGGCAATGCCGGATTGGTTGGTGACGACAATCAGCAAATAACCGAGGTTTTGCAGATGGCGGCAGGCGTCAAATACACCGTCAATAAAATCAAAATGCTCAGGTTTAAAGGTGTAGCCGTGGTCGATGTTAATGACGCCGTCACGGTCGAGAAATGCGGCTTTGCGTAATGTGGTCACAGTACTTAAGTTCATCAGAGTCCTTCCTGGCGGATCAGTTTATCCAGCATCTTTTTCACAGCGTCCACGCTGATTTTTTCCATAATTTGACCACCTTTCACCCGAATACCCCAGGGCAAGTCGGCAGCGGTTTTGCCAGTCTGCGCTTTCAGCTCTTCGTGATAAGCGTCTACAACATAGTGGCGATACAAATAAGGCCCGGTACGGCCTGGGTTACTGTGACCGTACAAACCAATCACCGGCGTGCCCACTGTCACCGCCATATGCGCCGGGCCGGTATCCGGCGCCAGTACTACGGATGCTTGCTCCAGCAGCGCCAACAGTTGTTTTAGGTTGGTTTTTCCAACTAAATCAATGAGTTCAGTTTGCGCCTGCGCTTTGATGTCGCTGGCTAGTTGCTGCTCCATCGCGGTAGGGCCACCACAGAGATAAACACTAAAACCTTGGGTCGCGGCATAATCGGCAATAGCGGCATAACGTACTGGCAGCCAGTTGCGTTCAGCTTTGGAAGCGGCCGGGCAAATCACCAGATGGCGCGAAGTAGCGCTGCTGAGCTGGGCTTTGGCCCAGTCACGGTGTTCATCGGTAATAGGCATCTGCCACTGCGGTTTATCCTGCGGGTTTTGTAAAAACGGTATACCGAGATGACGGGCAAAACCGGCAAAACCATCTAACACATGGGGCTGTTGCTGCGGTGCTATGCGTTCACGCATAAAAAGCGCATGCAGCTCTTTGGCGCGCGACCAGTCAAAGCCAATTTTGCGCCGGGCCGGAATAAACAGCGATGCGAAGTTAGCACGCAGCGCCACCTGCATATGCAACAACACATCAAACTGCTGACCTTTCAGTTTGCGGCGTAAATCACTGTAAGCACCAAGTCCGAGCTTTTTATCAAACACAATCAGCTCAACACCCGGCAGGTCTTTCAGCAGCATGGCTTCGACTTTGCCGATGATCCAGCTGATTTTCGCTTGGGGGTAATAGCGCTGAATGGCCTGCACTGCAGCGACGGCGTGACAGACATCGCCGATGGCAGACAACCGCAGAATACAGATGGAGTTCAGCGTGGCCGCCGCCATGTTTTGCCCGGACATCAACGCTTACCCTTTGATTTTTTTGATAATAGCGCTGGTAGAACAGCCGTCTACAAACTGCAGTACTTTGACTTCACCGCCAGCCGCCAGTACTTCACGCGCGCCGACGATGGTGTCGATGCTGTAATCGCCGCCTTTGACCAGTACGTCCGGTTTCACCTTCAGGATAAGCTGCAGCGGTGTGTCCTGCTCGCTTGGGTCGTCACCAAACGGCAGCACCCAGTCAACGGAAGCTAAGCTTGCCAGCACTGTGGCGCGTTCATCCAGTGGATTCACCGGCCGGCTTTCACCTTTGAGGCGTTTAATTGACGCGTCTGAATTTAAGCCCACCACTAAACGGTCGCCTTGTGCTTTGGCCTGCGCCAGATAACGCACATGGCCGGCATGCAGAATATCAAAGCAGCCATTGGTAAAGACGATGCGCTCACCATTTTGTCGGGCAAATTCAATGTGTTGTAGTGCTTTATCAAAAGGCGTCAGATAGACATCGCCTTGTGAGAATAAGTGTGAATTGAGTTTCGCCGCCAGTTCCTGTGGTGACACAGTCGCAGCGCCTAACTTGGCAACGACCAGGCCCGCGGCAAGATTGGCCATCTCCACTGCCTGCGGCAGCGCCATGCCAGCGCCGAGCATCACGGCGAGCGTTGCAATCACAGTGTCACCGGCACCTGTGACGTCACTGACTTCCCGTACCTGCGCCGGGAAATGGTGCTGCTCGTTTGCGGTAATGAGCGTCATGCCCTGTTCGGAGCGGGTCAGCAGCATCGCCGCGATGCCGCAGCGCTCCAGCATGGCACGGGCGGATGCGAACATCGCCGCTTCCGAGCTGGTATCACCACCGGCAAGGCGGAATTCTGACAGATTCGGCGTGATGATATCGGCACCGCGATAGACGGCTAAGTCGGCTTGTTTTGGGTCGACCAGCACAAATTTTCCGGCAGCTTTGGCGCTGCCGATAATGCGCCCGACCGCAGCCAAGGATCCTTTGGCATAGTCCGACACCAGCACATAATCATAATCCGGCAATAAAGCCGTGACTTTATCCGCCAGGGCCTCGGCCTGCTGACGACTGAAATTTTGTTCGATATCCAGCCGCACAACTTGCTGATGGCGCGAAATCACCCGCATTTTGGCGATAGTCGGTTGTTCAGACTGTGCCAATAATTCGGAGCGGATACCATCAGCCGCCAGAATTTGTTTCAGGCTGTCGCCGTTGTCGTCGCTGCCGATGAGGCCCAATAAACCCACTTTGGCATCCAGATGGGCAATATTGCGCGCCACGTTGGCGGCGCCACCGGCTTTATCTTCGATTTTGCTGACGCGTACTACCGGGACCGGCGCTTCCGGTGAAATCCGTTGGGTGTCGCCCTGATAATAAC
>CAMLNG010000428.1 GCA_946481195.1 uncultured Chromatiaceae bacterium | reverse complement strand
CACGTCGGCACCGGTTTATCAGGCGTTCCGAGCCGGTGATGTCCGGCATTCACAGGCTGATGTGTCAAAGGCCCGTAATGTGTTGGGGTATTCGCCGAGCCATACCATCTGGCAGGGCTTAAAAGTCGCCATGCCCTGGTACTTGCAGCATTAGTAAATGTTAATTTTCATTTCTTTAAGATATAAACAGCGCTGATATTCAGTCTGGTATCGTGTTTTTAACTGAATAGATCGCAGTGAGGTTATCCAGTGAATAGGTTAGTTCTGAGACTATGTGCATTTTTCGCTCTGTTTACCTTGAGTACAGCAGCGCTGGCTGTCACACCTTCCCCAGCGATGATGGACCAACTGAAAAAACTGCCAAAATCTGAGCAACAACGTATTGCCAAGCAGTATGGCTTTGATCTCGATAAGCTGGAACAGCAAACTCCCGCTGAAGAAACTGACACTGGTGAAAAAGACAGCCAGGTGCAGCTCGAGCAGCTAAAAACGCCCGAGCAACTGGAAGAAATCAAGAAAAAGAAAGAGCAGGCCGAAGACAGCAAAAAACCTGTACGCTTTGGCATGAGCATGTTTGATCCGACGATTAGCACATTTGCGCCTGTTGGTAATATTCCGGTACCTGATTCCTATCAGCTCGGTGCTGATGATGAATTATTGATCCAGATATTCGGCAAACAGAATGCCGAAGAGAAGGTCAAAGTAGCGCGGGACGGCAGCCTGGCTATTCCGGGGTTTGCCCCCTTTAATGTCGCAGGTTTGAATTTTGCTAAAGCAAAAGATCTGATTGCGGCGCGGGTAAAGGAGCAGAATATCGGCGTTGACGTCGCGGTCAGCATGGGCAAATTGCGCACTATTAATGTGATGATAGTGGGCGAGGCGAAATTCCCGGGCAGTTACACAGTATCGGCATTGTCGACTTTAACCCAGGCTTTGTTTGTTGCCGGTGGTGTCAGTGACATTGGCTCGTTGCGTGAAATCAAGGTCAAGCGGGCCGGCACTGAAATCGCAAATTTCGACCTGTACAAACTGTTGATGCAGGGCGATGCCAGCCGCGATGTTTATCTGAAACACGGCGATGTAGTGTTTATTTCTCCGATGCAATCGGCAGTTGAGATCAATGGTGAAGTGCAAAGGCCGGCGATTTATGAAGTTTTAGCCAGCGAAACTGTTGCTGATGTAGTCAAAATGGCTGGCGGAAGCAAAGCCGGCGCTTTCCCACGTAAAGTCGTAGTCGAAAGATTTAACGATGATAATGTGCGGGAACTGCTCAACATTGATTTAACTGCAAAGTCGCAAAGTCATGTGTTAGCGCGTAATGGCGATGTAATTCGGATTGGACAGACTTCTAAAAGGGTCAAGCATGTTGTGACTGTTGCCGGTGCTGTCGTTCGCCCAGGCCAGTATGCCTGGTCACCAGGGATCCGGGTTAATGACTTATTAACTTCACTATGGTCAGATTTGCATCTGACCGTTGATTTGGACTTCGCACTGATTGTGCGCGAAGAAACTCTGGGCGGACAGGTCAGTGTGCATCAGTTTAATCTGGGGAAAGCCATCAACGAACCAAACAGCGCTGAAAATCTCGAGTTGCAGGCGCGTGACCTGGTTCTGGTGTTTCACCACGGTGAGCAGAGCTACCAGCGCACCGAACTCGATAAATTCCTCTACGAAAAACTGCTGAAGCAATACCCGGAAGAGAAACTTTTCGCAAAAACTGAACCGGTACTCGATGAAAAGGCGCCAAAACCATTTGTGGTTGACGTTGCAGCCATCACGAACCAGGCTTTTGCCGCTTTAACTGAAAAGGTCGAAGTGGCTGAAGCAAGACCTGGCGTTAAACCTGAAGTGCCGGTATTACCTCAGAATTTTCAACATAAAGCGTACCTGAAGGCGCTGTTAGCGGAGTTTTTAAACAACGTTTATACCGACCCCGAGGTATTAAAGTTGTCGGCCCATCTGACCCGCACCGAATTGTTGTATCCGTTGTTAAACAAATTGCGCCAGCAAGCGCGCTTTGATGCCGCCAGTAAAATTGTGACGGTTGACGGCGAAGTGAAGATTCCGGGCGAATATCCACTGACAGAAAATGCTGGCGTTGCCGGTTTATTAAATGCGGCTGGTGGTCTCACCGACAATGCGTATCTGGAGCGGGCAGAACTGACCCGTTCAGTCAGTCAAAACCAACATCAGGCTGGTTTGGCAATTCAGCACCTCACAGTCAACTTGGTTGATGTGCTGCAAGGTACCAGTACCACAGAGCTGAAAAGCCGTGACCGGCTGATGGTTTTCTCAGTGCCGGACTGGAATACTGATCGTGCAGTAACGCTTACCGGACAAGTGAAGTTTCCCGGTAAATACAGTATCCAGCGCGGTGAAAAACTGTCGCAAGTGTTGGCCCGCGCCGGCGGACTGACCAAAGACGCATTCCCGCAAGGCACTGTATTCACCCGTAAGCAGATCAGAGAGCAGGAAAGTATGCAGCTCAGCAAACTGATGCAGCAGCTGCGTTCTGATATCGCCGCAAAGAATTTAAGTGCTGAATCTGAAGGCATGCAAACCAAACCTGAAGATGCAATCATGATGATTGCTGAGATTGAAAAAGCAAAACCTATAGGTCGTTTGGTTATTGACCTAGAGCAGGTATTAAAAGCTGACCCAGAATTTGATTTGCTGGTGGAAGAGGGTGATGAGCTTTATGTGCCTTACCATCAAACGACAGTTGCTGTAGTCGGCGAGGTTCAGCATGCATCCAGCCACAGGTTCAAAGCTGGTATGTCAGTGCAAGACTACCTGCAGTTGGCCGGTGGATTCCGCAAACGCGCCGACGATGAACGGGTTTATGTCATCAGAGCAGATGGGTCGGTGTTTGTGCCGGATGGCAATGCATGGTTTAGTGTCAGTAGTTCAACATTACAACCAGGTGATACTATAGTGGTGCCGCTCGATACCGATTACAGCTCAAGCCTGTCGTTGTGGAGTAAAGTGACGACTATTATCTCGCAGAGTATTGTTGCTCTGGCTGCCATCAATAACGTTTCGAATTAACACCGGGCTTCGCTGTGCAGAATTCAGATATAAAATCGGACCAGGTCGCATTGTCATTACTGGTTAAGAGTTTAAACCGGTACAAGTGGTGGGGCCTGCTGTGGCTGATAGTGTCGGTAGGCGCCACAGTGGCATATGTGCTGACATTACCGAATCAGTACAAGTCACAGGCGATTCTGATCCCGACTGAGACCACAGGCAAAATGGGTGGTTTATCGGGGGCTTTAGGCAGTGTCAGTTCACTGGCTGGCATCAGTCTGGGCGGTGGTGGCGAGAAAAAATCAGTCGTTGCATTGGAACTGATGAAGTCCCGTGCTTTTTTTGTCGCTTTTATGCAGAAATATCAGCTGAAAACTGCATTAATGGCGGCAAACGGCTGGGACCCGGCAAGCAACGAACTGACTTTTGATGCAGACATTTACGATGTTGGCCGGCAACAATGGGTGCGG
>CAMLNG010000427.1 GCA_946481195.1 uncultured Chromatiaceae bacterium | reverse complement strand
CAAACGTACAAATTCCAGCCGCGTTCTGTGGCAATAATACCGATGTCTTTGCTTTGTGCTTCGGCGCACTCCCGGGTACAACCGGATACCGCCATTTTGATTTTGTGTGGTGCACGCAGGCCTTTGTAGCGGTTTTCAATGGCAATGGCCTGGCCGACACTGTCCTGTACACCATAACGACACCAAGTGCTGCCAACACAGGATTTTACTGTTCGCAAAGATTTGCCATAGGCATGGCCGGTTTCAAAACCGGCATCGACCAGTAACCGCCAGATTTGGGGTAACTGTTCTAAACGCGCGCCAAACAAGTCGATACGCTGGCCACCGGTGATTTTGCAATACAGGTTAAAATCCTTAGCAACCTGGCCAATCACCAGCAGTTTGTCTGCAGTAATTTCGCCACCGGCAATGCGTGGGACTATCGAATAAGAACCATCTTTTTGCATGTTGGCGAGGAAGGTGTCGTTAGTATCCTGCAAACCAACATGTGGTTTTTTCAGCACATATTCGTTGTGTACTGATGCCAGCAAAGAAGCAATGGTCGGCTTACAAATCTCACAGCCATGCCCTTTGCCGTGTTGACGCAGAATTTGGTAGAACGTCGTGAGCCCTTCAACCTGGATCAGATGCAGCAGTTCTTGGCGTGAATAGGCAAAGTGCTCGCATAAATGATTGCTGACTTCTACGCCACGGGCTTTGAGTTCTTCATCAACCACCGATTTCAGTAATGCACTGCAACCACCGCAGCCGGTGGCAGCTTTGGTGCATTGTTTAATGCTGGCGAGGTCACAGACCCCTGCGCCAATGGCACCGACAATGTCGCCTTTGGCGACGTTGTGACAGGAGCAGATGGTCGCGCTGTCTGGTAACACTAATGCCGGTAATGCCGTTTGGCCCGACGCAGGCAATATCAGCTGCTCTGGATTTACCGGCAGCGGCATGTCATTCAGAGCATATTGCAGCAGGGTATCGTAGGGGCTGGTGTCTCCGACCAGCACAGCGCCTAAAAGCTTTTTGCCATTTGGGCTGACGACCAGTTTTTTATAGTGACCAGCTTTGGGGTCGGTAAAGAGATAACTCATTGCGCCAGGTGTTTTCCCATGCGCATCACCAATAGAGCCAACTTCCACCCCCAGCAGCTTCAGTTTCGTGCTCATATCTGCACCGCTGAAAGTCAGGGTGGCCCGCTGTTGATTCACCAGTTGGTCAGCCACAACCCGCGCCATCTGATAACCGGGCGCAACCAGACCGAATATTTTTTGCTGCCATAACGCACATTCGCCGATGGCATAAATATCCGCATCCGATGTCTGACACTGGTCATTGATGGCTATACCGCCGCGTTCACCGACCACCAGCCCGCTGCTGCGCGCAAGCTGGTCATATGGTCTGATACCGGCTGAGAACAACACCAGATCGGTCTCCAGCGCTGAACCATCCGCGAACTGCAGTTGATAGCGATTTTGAGTACCCGTCGCAATGGCTTGTGTGGCCTTGCCGGTATGCACTGTCACGCCTAGCTGCTGAATTTTCTGCGCGAGTAAAGCACCACCAGCTTGATCAAGTTGCACCGCCATCAACTGCGGCGCAAATTCGACCACATGAGTCTCAAGGCCAAGCTGTTTTAGCGCATTGGCTGCTTCTAACCCTAACAAACCACCGCCAATCACCACACCTACTTTGCTTTGTGCAGCGCTTGCTTCGATGTTCTGTAAATCCTGTAAAGTGCGATAAACCAAACAATGCGGTTGGTCATTGCCCGGAATGGACGGTACAAAAGGATATGAGCCTGTCGCTAATACCAGCTTTTCATATGAGTACACCCTGCCATCACGACAATAAACCAGGCGTTCTGTGGGAACAATTCGCTCGACCCAACAATTCAGTTGTAAATCAACTTGCTGCTCCTGATACCATTGTTCCGTCGACATCGACAGTTCGGAAAAAGTCGTGCCAGTAAAGTAGGAGGACAAATAGACCCGGTCATAAGCCAACTGCGGCTCACCACACAATACCGTCACACTGCAGCCGGCATCGCGCTGGCGTAATTGTTCAATAAAATGATGTCCAACCATTCCGTTGCCGATCACCAGGATCTGCGTCTTCACTGTGTCCTGTAATGTCTGTTGCATGTTGCTTTCCCCTTGCCTTTGCCTGCTGAGCGTGCCCTCGGACTGTCATTTGCAGACAATAAAAAAAGCCCAGGTCTCCCCTACTGTTTTGCAGGTTCAACTTGGGCTTCTTTGCCGGGGCAGAGTCTCGCTCTGCCTGAAATGTGTGACCAACCGGTCGTTACCAGATAAAAGAGTAAAAGCAGTAATCGGGCCAATTTAATATGCTTTTGAATTTACTGAATAAATCTAAATCCACCCCCTGGGCCGCTCAGGCTTTTTGCACTTTTTTGGGGAAGCAGTGCACCAGTTCGCAGCAACTACTCCTGATGGGGTATCAGGCTCCGGTTTGGAGCAATCTTTGATCTGGATCAAATTCCGGCTACAGCCAAAGCCTAACCTAAACACCATATCTAGTATCAAAAAAACAGAAGAACACCATATATGGGATCTTTAAGACCAAATCAGCTCAACACCACGGCCTGCGAAATTTTGTTACAGGAGATCCCTGGGGAAGTCAGCCTGGCCTATCTGATCAGTGGCTGTACTTTGGGTTGTAAAGGCTGCCACAGCAGCGACAGTTGGTCCGCAGCAAATGGCGAGCCATTGACCCTAGACCGGCTAAATTCAGACTGTGAAAAATACCGGGGGCTTTTGAGCTGTGTGCTGTTTATGGGCGGTGAATGGCAAGCCGCATTCCTTGCGGAATTGCTGGATGAGTGTAGAAAAATGGGGTTACGGACCGCCCTGTATACCGGTCTTGCCTATTGTCCTACAGCGCTGCGGCCTCTGCTGGATTATGTCAAAACCGGCCCCTGGCAGGCAGAACTGGGCGGCCTCAATAACCCCAACAGTAATCAACGCTTATACGATTTACAGCGTCAGCTGTGTCTGAATCCATTGCTATGGCCAACACCGGCACCTGCTTATGCCGCAGTGCCTGCTTTTTCACCTCAATAAAAACTTAAAAAAGGAAATCATCATGCAAGTGCTGCCACCGGATCAACTCGCTCAAAAACTCGAATTTATTCAGCAATATGTATCAGCCGCGAACCCGGCTGATGGCTCGAAACTGGATGCCAACGCCAATGTGACACAGAAAAACATCGCTACGCTGGAAGCCGAGCTGATGAAAGACTGTTTTATTCAGGTCAATCGCGCGTTAGTCAGCAGCAAAATTGCCAGTTTATTCGGTCAGCCGCTGGCAGATGAATATCACCGGCAGATTGAAGCGCATGAAATCTACGTTCATGACGAAACCAGCCTGAAACCCTATTGCGTCTCCGTCACCATGTATCCGTTTTTATTGGATGGCCTGACCAAACTGGGTGGAGAATCACAGGCACCAAAACACCTGGAGTCTTTCTGCGGTTGCTTTGTTAATTTTGTTTTT
>CAMLNG010000426.1 GCA_946481195.1 uncultured Chromatiaceae bacterium | reverse complement strand
AAAAAACTGCATATCCGTTTCTGAATCAATCTCGCCCCATTGCCCTGAGTAGGGGACTGCCGTCACGGCAAAATCAGACAATAACAGCTGTAAAGTGCCGGTCATATGCATCCGGTCTTGTTGGTCGGGCGTCAGGCTTGCCCTGAGTTGCCGAACCTGTTGCCAGGCTTGCGGGGTGAACTTCAGCAGGCCCATATATTGGCCTTGCACCTCGCTGATGGCATTCGGCTTATTGCCAATTTCAAGCAAGCGTTGGTTTTCATCGATACGAAAAGTTTCAGCATCGGATAATGGATCGGCAAAGCGGCCTTGCCACTGGCTTAGCCATTGCGGGTCGTATGCGACTGCGAGTTGTGCCTCGCTATTAAGTAGTGCTGTTACGGCGCTGGCGTCGTAAAAAATATCGGAATAACTGACGATCACAGTGTCGGACCCCAGCCAGCTGGCGGCACATTCCAGTGATGACACCATATTGGTTTGCGCCCAGCGCTCGTTGAAAAATTCATATAAACCAAATGGCTGCAGTTTTTCCCGCTGGTAACCACTGACAATGCCAATCTCGCTGATGCCGGCACCGCGCAGCGCATCCAGCTGATATTGCAGCAGTGGTTTGCCATGCAGTTCATTTAAGCACTTAGGTTTGTCGTCGGTCAGATGTTTCATCCGGCTACCCCGGCCAGCGGCCAGAATGATTGCTTTGGTCATCTTTGTTCCTGTTGAAGGACTGCCCGCACTCTACTGAGGTCAAGCAGGCTAAAAGGCTGTTCACGTTCTGGATGCCACATCAACGCCAGCCAGGGCAGATGTTGGTGTCGCATCGCTTCAATGCAACCATCCGGGCTTTGCGCTAATAAATCATAGTTCGCGGGTAGTTCAGTAAGGGCAAACTGGTGATAGCTGTTAACGTCACCCTGCCAGAGGCCGCTCAGCATATGACGCCGGGCAACGTGCCCGGATACGGTCGTCAAGGCGACTCCTTCAGTTTGAGCCAGTAGTTGCATGCCGCGGCAGATTGCCAGTAGTGGCAGTTGTTGCTGGCGGGCAATATCAACCAAAACGCTCTCTGTTTGGTCGCGCGAAGGGTATTGGCCGAGGTCGTTGCCACCACTCAGCACGATCAAGGCCGGCTTCAACTGCGTAATCAGTGATGGCAGTGTGGAAATATCGAGCGTATTCGGCAGGAGCATGGCTTGGTAGCCGAGCTCAGCCAACCAGCGTGGGAGCGCCTGGTCCAGTGCATCCCGCGTTTCCTGACGTTCTGGCACTGCATCAACCCGGCAACTGACCAGCGCGATTTTAAGCGTGTTTTCAGGCAATGATTTCAACCCTCCGGCCGGCACAATCAATATGCAGGCGGCTGGCTGTTGACCATTGGCGGAAACTGCGTTCGCCGGCGCCGATAATGGCCGGCAAGCCCAATTCACCGGCTCGGATCGCCATATGCGAGTTCGCGCCGCCCCAGGCAGTGATAAGACCTGCAATTGGATAGGCAAACAACCAGTCATAACCGGGATCTGCATTTGGGATGCAGACAATCTTGCCTGCGAGCAAGCTTTTATCGTGGCAATCCACTACAGCTGCGGTGGTTTGTTTTTGCGTAATAAAGTTTGGCGCTGTTTCTGGCCATTCAAATTGATAAATTTGACTGACGTCGCTGATGAGCGGCGGCAGGCTCAGGCTGGCGGTATCCTGATAACGCGCTTTGCCACGGGTAATCGCATCCCGGATCAACTGCTGTGGATCACAGGCCGCGACGTGCAGCTCCTGCAACGTTTGAATATCGCAAAAGGCGATATCGTCACGGCTGAAACCATATTGGCTGGCAAGCTGCGTGATCAGCGCCAATGCATCGGACAGGTTACGGGTGAAATGAAATTTCGCCAGTTCGCGCAGCTCAATCCCGGCTTGCAGAAAGTCAAACAAGCCGACCACATCAGGGTTCAGACCATGCTGGCGTAGCAATTCGCCCAGTTCGCGCATCTGTGCCAGAGTCAGGCTAAACAACGGATGTGATTGCGTCGCAGCTTCTGCCGGTGCGTCAAAATCAAAATAACGCTGCGGCGCTTCGTCATAACGTTCGGATAAAATGTCATAAGTACCAGGGCGTAAGTGGCCGTATTTACTCAGAAAAATGCTTTTTTCCATATACTGACGGTCATGGCTGAGCTGGCCACTGACGGTTTGCAGGGACGCCATAAAAGCATCAAAATCAGCAGTACTGAACACACCAACGTTCACCAGCGACTTCAGCAGCTGTACGGCAATAAAACCGGCACGGGCAAGCCCGGCAAAGGGCAGGGTACCGTAGCGTTTGGCATCTTCGAGTAACCAGTAGATTTGTGCGGCCGGGTCGAGATTCGAAGCTAAAATCTGTTCGCGGCGCTGATTCAGCGTCTGCAGTTTGTCTGCATCAATCCGCCACAAGCCCGTATTAGGATCGATGATGTTATTGGTTAAGCGGCGCAGGCTATCGGCGATTTGGTCCAGTTCGCTCTGGCTAAAACCCTCAGCTTTCAGTGCCTGTAATCGTTCCGGCAAGTCTGGCGTATAACACGAAAACACTATTTCAAATTCGACTTTGTCGTGCAGCGTCGGCTGTGCCTGCAACTTGCGAATGTAATAGTCGACCAGACGACCCGCCAGACTTTCGTCCAAATCAGCCGGTATAAACGAGTTAAATGACAGCCTCACATCAATATAAGGCAGTCCAAAGAAATGTGGCATCAGCGGGAAACTGCGCAAGTTGCGGTAGCCATAGTTGTGCCGTTGATAAGCCCAAATGGAATCGGTAACCAATTCACGATACAAACTTAGCGCCAGCGGTTTTGGTCTGACCCCGATGATTTCGGCCGGGTTCCAGTCAGGCATCACGCCATAGACAGTGCGTTGCCCCATTAAAAACGGATGGGGTTGCATGCCTTTGCTGACCTTCGCAGCAATCAGATCTAGCAGTTCGCGTTGACGTGTGGCCGATTGCGGTGTCTGTTGCAAGATCAGCGGCCGGGCTTGCAATAACCAGAGTTGTCCATCTGCGGTGATGGCAAATTCACAATCTACCGGTTGTCCGCCAAACAAAGTGCTCAGTTCGTCGAGCAGAGGCAGGACCTGTAAAACCGGCGCCGGGATCTGATGCGATGGGGTTTGCGCTGGTTGCAGCGCTGCACCTTGCCAGCAACGTCCGCCTTGGCCAGAAGTAACAAAACTGGTATCGGCGCTGTCATGCCAGTTAATCACCCGGTAAGGCGCGCAGGTTGCGGGCTCGTGGCTGAATGCTACCCCGCTGCACACCACATGGTTTAACATGGGCTGCACCAGCACTTGGTCAGCGGCTGCAGCCGAACCGTACGAGGCAATCACCTGGCAGACGGCATCAAACAACGTTTCCGGAGTGACATTGAGCAGTGAGAGATATGCGCCGGCATTCGAGCTGTGGCTGGTATCTTCATTCAGGCAACTGGAGCGGACAATCAGCGACGATATTGTCGGAAATGCAGCAGCCACCTGCTGCA
>CAMLNG010000425.1 GCA_946481195.1 uncultured Chromatiaceae bacterium | reverse complement strand
TATTCCGGTATTTGGTTTATTTGAAGTACCTGGTTTTGGTGAGTTTTTCCCGGATCAGGCAGACATCGCTGGTGCTGTGCATTTGTACCTGGCCTGGTCGCTTATAACGCTGGTGGTTTTGCATGCCGGTGCTGCGTTGAAGCATCATTTTGTAGATAAAGATAACACCCTGACACGGATGCTCGGCCGTCGTAACGCCGCTGCGTCTTCCCTTGATAACACGGAGATTTAAATGAAAAAATTATTACTCGCTACCGCCTTCGCTGCCTCTTTTACTTCAGTGGCTCAGGCTGCCGATTATGTGGTGGACACCCAAGGCGCTCATGCTTTTATCCAGTTTAAAGTCAGCCACTTAGGCTACAGCTGGTTACATGGTCGTTTTAACACTTTCAGCGGTGATTTCAGCTACGACAGCGCCAATCTGGCGGCTGCCAAAATCAAGCTGGATATCGACACCAAGTCAGTTGACTCCAACCATGCTGAGCGTGACAAACACTTACGCAGTGGCGATTTCCTCAATGTTGAAAAACATCCAAAAGCCAGCTTTGTCAGCACTAAGGTTGTCCCGGGTGCTGATGGCAAATTCGACCTAGTGGGTAATTTCACGTTAAACGGCGTGACTAAAGAAATCACCATCGCAGCGGCAAAAACCGGCGAAGGCAAAGACCCATGGGGCGGCTATCGTGCTGGTTTCCACGGTACTACCAGCATCAAACTGAGTGATTTTGCCATCAAAAACATCTTAGGCCCGGCATCAGAAACGGTTTATCTGGATCTGGTGGTTGAAGGCGTGCGTAAGTAAGTATATGTAAATAGTGAAAAAGCCTGCGATCGCAGGCTTTTTTTGTGCTTTATAAACGGGTCCCGGCATGTCACTACGGAATTTCAATGTCAAGATCCGAGGCCGGCACGCTACAGCAAGGTAAAAATTCGCCCTTACGCACAAAGGCCAGTGGTTCTTCCAGATAGCTGATTTGACCTGAGATTAACTTACAACGGCAGGCGCCACAAAAACCGGCGCGGCAGTGGAAATTAACCTGGTATTTCTGTTGCTCCAGGCTGGTCAGCAAATTCGGACTTTGTGGGTCAAAATCAAAACTGCTGCCATCCTGTAGCCGGATCCGATGCATCAGAGATCAAAGTCGCCAAAGTCAGCGCCGTCGACTTCGTTATCAATCTGGCCAACCAGGTAAGAGCTTATCTCTGATTCCTGAGGTGCCACTTGCACGTTGTCAGACACTAACCAGGCATTAATCCATGGAATAGGGTTTTGTGTGGTGCTGAAAATCGGCTTCAGACCGATAGCAGCCATGCGGATATTGGTAATGTATTCAACGTACTGGCACAGAATGTCTTTATTGAGGCCAATCATCGAGCCATCTTTAAATAAAAACTCAGCCCATTCTTTTTCCTGCTCCGCCGCGCGACGGAAAATCGCATAAGCCTGCTCTTCACATTCTTTAGCGATTTCACCCATCTCCGGGTCATCATCACCGGCGGCCATGATGTTCAGCATATGCTGGGTACCGGTCAGGTGCAGCGCTTCGTCGCGGGCGATCAGTTTAATAATCTTGGCATTACCTTCCATCAGCTCACGCTCGGCAAAGGCGAAACTGCAGGCAAAGCTGACGTAAAAACGGATGGCTTCCAACACGTTGACTGACATGATGCACAGATACAGCTGACGTTTCAGCTCGCGCAGCGACACAGAGCGGCTCTCACCGTTGATTTGATGCGTACCTTCACCGCACAGGTGATACAGATTAATCGACTCAATCAGCTCGTCATAATAACGGGTCACTTCATCAGCACGTTCGATGATTTTCTCGTTCAGCAGAATATCGTCGAATACTTTGTGCGGTTCTGTGGTGATATTGCGCACAATATGGGTGTAGCTGCGGCTGTGAATGGTTTCACTGAAGGCCCAGGTTTCAATCCAGGTTTCCAGTTCCGGCAGCGACACAATTGGCAGCAATGCCACATTGGGCGAGCGGCCTTGTACCGAGTCCAGCAAAGTCTGATACTTCAGGTTACTGATAAAAATATGTTTTTCATGATCCGGTAAATGCTGGAAATCGATGCGATCTTTACTGACATCCACTTCCTCCGGCCGCCAGAAGAAACTCAGCTGCTTTTCGATCAGTTTTTCGAAAATGCCGTATTTCTGCTGGTCGTAGCGCGACACGTTTACCGAGTTGCCAAAAAACATCGGCTCTTTCAGCTGATCATTGTTGGTCCGGTTAAAAGTGGTATAGGTCATGGATTCTCTCGTTATTATGCTTTCAATACAAAGGTCAGCATGCTGACACAACAAAGCGGAGCACCGGGCTCCGCTCTTACGATCAACTTGTCATCAGATCTTACAGGCGCCGCCGGCGCAACCGTCATCTTCCGCAGCGGCAGGTTTGATATCTTCCTGCACATCTGATGCACCATCACGGGTGTTGTGGTAGTACATGGTTTTGACGCCGAGTTTGTAGGCAGTCAGCAAGTCTTTTAACAACACCTTCATTGGTACTTTGCCACCGTCGAACTTGGCCGGGTCATAGTTGGTGTTGGCGGAAATGGTCTGGTCGACGAATTTCTGCATGATGGCCACCAGGCTGATATAACCGTCATTGTTTGGCATATCCCAGAGTAATTCATACTGGTTTTTCAGCCGTTCGTATTCCGGTACCACTTGTTTCAGAATGCCATCTTTACTGGCTTTAATACTGATATGGCCGCGCGGTGGTTCAATACCATTGGTCGCATTACTGATTTGCGAAGATGTTTCCGACGGCATCAGTGCTGACAGGGTTGAGTTACGCAGACCGTGTTTCACCACGTCTTTGCGCAGTTGCTCCCAGTCCAGCTGCAGCGCTTCGTTACAGATTTTGTCCAGGTCTTTTTTGTAGGTATCAATTGGCATGATACCTTCAGAATAAGTGGTCTCGTTAAACAGCGGGCATGGGCCAAATTCCTGCGCCAGCTTGTTTGAAGCTTTCATCAGGTAATACTGAATGGCTTCAAAAGTGCGGTGTGTCAGAGCATTGGCAGAGCCGTCTGAGTATTTCACGCCATTTTTCGCCAGATAATAGGCGTAGTTAATCACACCAACACCCAAAGTCCGGCGATTCATCGACGCCTGGAATGCGGCCGGGATTGGGTAATCCTGATAATCCAGCAGGCTGTCCAGCGCGCGTACGGCCAGCTCGGCTAATTCTTCCAGCTCACCTAAATGCTCAATAGCACCGAGGTTAAAGGCTGACAGCGTACAGAGCGCGATTTCGCCGTTTGGATCGTTCACATCGTTTAGTGGTTTGGTAGGCAGCGCAATTTCAAGGCAGAGATTGCTTTGGCGTACCGGTGCAAACTTCGGATTAAACGGACTGTGCGTGTTGCAGTGGTCAACGTTCTGCAGATAAATGCGGCCGGTTGAAGCGCGCTCTTGCATAAACAGTGTGAACAGCTCCAGTGCTTTCATCCGTTTTTTGCGGATGGAGCTGTCGTTTTCATATTTCACATACAGCTGTTCAAACAGGTC
>CAMLNG010000424.1 GCA_946481195.1 uncultured Chromatiaceae bacterium | reverse complement strand
TGTAACAAGTACTGATACAAAGCGCGATATTTACCGATCGGATAACGATGGCGCTCCGGCAAAACTAAATCACTGTAACACTCGTGGTACACCAGCGGCAGCATCAGGATTTGCGGCCTCGCTGTTCATACCACTGGATTTCGGCTTCCAGTGCACTGATGGCTTTGCGACAGCGGCCAAGCCTTGCATGCAAAGCGAGCTGCACTGCCGGCGGTTGTTGCTGCTGCGCCGATTCCTGCACCATGTCCTGCAGCCGGCGTTCAAAACCGCGGTACTCAGCAAGCTGCTGATGCATCGCCAGGGCTGTGCCGCCGAGCTGCGCCAGCAACTGGCCGGCCTGATGGCGGTTGCTGGTGTCAGGTGGTGTTTTGCTGCGTGTGGTACGCCATTTCGGTGCCTGTTCTTTTTGCCGCACGTCCTGGCTGGCAAAGGCTTGCATCAGCGCCTGCAACTGCGCAGCCAGTTTTTCACACAGCAGTTGCTGTGATTGCATAACCTGAGGTTTGCCCTCGTAGGATTTGATGCGCTGGCACAGCTGCATACTTTCCTGTACATAATCAAGCAGGTGACGGGAACGGGTCTGAAACAGCGCGGTCGCAAAATAGTCCCGTTGTTGCCAGTCCGGCAATTGTTGGTCCAGCTTGCCTGCACGTGCAGCCAATGTCAGCAGTTGCTGTTCAAGTTGCTGCAGCAGCTGTTGCGTCGACATCAGGCGGCACTCCATTGTTGCCACAACAAACGGGAAGCAATCGCCATCACCATCAGAATAAACAACGGTTTGATGAGTTTGCTGCCAAAACGGATTGCCGTGTGTGCACCGAAATAAGAACCAGCCATCATACAAATGCCCATCGCCAGACCCAACTGATAATGGATATGCCCGAGCAGACCAAAGGTCACTAATGCTACGCCGTTAGAGATAAAGTTCATGGTACGTGCCAGGCCACTGGTCAGCAGCAGGTTAATTTTATACAGCGCCATACTAGACACCATCCAAAACGAACCGGTGCCCGGCCCGGCAACGCCATCGTAAAAACCCAGCACAAAACCTTGTATCCGTTGCGTCCAGATGTGTTTTTGGCTTTGAACCGGTAGCTGCTGCTGGTCATCATGCGGCACTTTGGCGAATAAACTGTACACAGCAGCCAGCAAAATCACTGCCGGTAATACTTTTTCCAAGGCGCTTTTACTGATTTGGTCGACCACCAGCACACCGATACAGGCACCAACAGCAGTGGCCAGCAACGCATGGCGCCAGAAATAAGGGTCAAACAGTTTTTTTCTGTAATAAGTGTAGGAAGCAGTGACAGAGCCAAATGTCGCCGCCAGTTTGTTGGTGCCCAGCACCAGATGGGGCGGCAGTCCGGCGGTGAGCAGTGCAGGGACAGTCAACAAACCACCGCCACCGGCGATGGCATCAATAAAACCTGCAGCAAAAGCAACGGCGCACAACAACGCGAGTGTGACCGGGTCGAGCAGTACTTCCATAATGATTAATCTATTTGACGTTGAAAGGGCGGCAGGGCATTGAGCATCGCGCTGCCATAAGACTTCGTGACCAGCCGCCGGTCAAGAATAACGATGCGGCCCTGATCCTGTTCCTGCCGCAGCAGTCTACCACAGGCCTGGACCAGTTTGCGTGCAGTGGCTGGTACTGTCAGCGTCAAAAAGGCGTTGCCACCGCGTTTGGTGATGGCTTCCGCCATTGCTTCTTCAAAGGGAGAAGTCGGCACAGCAAAGGGCAGTTTAGTGATCACCAGGTTTGTCAGTAACTTACCGGGCAAATCCAGCCCTTCAGAAAAACTCTGGGTACCAAACAAAATGCTGCCATTACCACCGTCGATTTTACTTTTGTGCAAATCCAGTAATGCTTGCCGGCTGGCTTCACCCTGCACCAGCAAACTATGGCCTTGTTGTCGCAGCGCCGCGGCGACCTGCTCCATTTGCCAGTATGAGGCAAATAACACCAAATTGCCCTCGGCGGGCCTGATGAAGTCCGTCAAGCGCCGGCACAGTTCATCGGTAAATTTGTCGTCAGTCGGTTCAGTCTCAAGCCGGGGTATATGAATAAGGCCACGTTCGCGATAGGCAAAAGGTGAGGTCACTTCAAGCCGGCGCAAACCCGGGTGTTCGGTCAGGCCTAAATCGCGGCTGATATGATCAAAACTACCCAGCGTTTTTAACGTCGCTGAACAGAGCAATACCGCATGAGCCTGACTGAACAACAAGTCTTCCAACTGAAAACTGACCGATAACGGACTGGCATGGCCGGAAATATGCGGGCCATCCGCTTCCAGCCAACGGGCCTGACTGACATGTTGCTGGCTTTGTGACCAGCAGGCCCATAACTGCGCCTGACTGCTAAATTTCTGTTGCAACTGACTGAGTTCCTGCTGCAGGCCTGCCAGTTGCGTGGTGCTAAGTTTGCCATCGTTCGCGCTTTCCAGCAGCAGCTGAAACAGTTTATCGATACATAGCAGGACTTTTTGACTGCTGTCACGCAGCGGCTCGCTCTGGCGTTGTAGCAGTTCAGGCAACACTGCATCAGCGAAACGCACATGCCCTTCGCCTTTACTGTGCTGGCGGAATAGCTCAGCGATTTGGCGCTGCACCGGCTGAAACTGGCTGAAAAACTCATCAGTCGCATCGGCCAGCCTTAATAATTCGCTGATCGCTGCATGTTGTGACAAAGCTTTATTCAGTAGTTGTTTCAGCTTTTGCACTTTGTCCTGCCACAGGCTCGCCTCGCTGGTGAGCAGGGCACGGGCAGAAAAATAGTCGCGACCGACATCAGCCAGATGGTGCGCTTCATCAATGACATAAATGCAGTCTTCCGGTGGCGGCAATACGCTGCTGCCGGCGTCTAAGTCCGCCAGCAACAGCGCATGATTGACGACCAGCACCTGACTGTCGTCAATTTCTGCCCTGGCAAGATGGAAAGGGCAGTTACGATGCGCGGCATGTTGGCGCGGACAATGATAGGCATCCGCCTGGATCAGCTGCCAGCTGGTCTCCGGTAATGCTTCCGGCAGAGAATCGCGATCGCCCAGCCATTGACGGCTTTTCCATTGTTCTTGCATGGCTGAAAATTGGCTGAGCTGTGCCTGGGCAAACAACTCGGGTTGCTGAATTTGCTGGGCAAGACGCTGGATACAGGCATAACGCTGGCGACCTTTGACCAGACTAAATTGAAAGTCGAGCCCGCTATGGGTCTGAAAAAAGGGTAAATCTTTAGTGACCAGCTGTTCCTGCAACGCCACTGTGGCTGTCGCAATCACCAGCGTCTTCTTCTGCGCCAGTGCTAGCGGAATTGCCGCCATCAGGTAGGCCAGCGATTTGCCAGTGCCAGTGCCGGCCTCAACAAGACCAATCCGGTCATAACTGTGATAACTGCCGGCAACGATGTTCGCCATCTCAGCCACCAGCTGATTTTGCCCGGGCCGCGGCTGATAGCCGGGCAAATTTGTTTTCATTTGTTGGTGAATAGCCCGGATTTGGGATTTTAGCGCATCGCTTAGCATCTGAAGAT
>CAMLNG010000423.1 GCA_946481195.1 uncultured Chromatiaceae bacterium | reverse complement strand
AACCTTCTTGTGGAATGCGCGCTAACACTGTACCTGGCTTCACGTTCTGACCATCAGTAATTTCAATGGTGGTGAAGCTTGGCAGACGAATTTCCTGCAGTGCACCATCGTCCATGGCGAGAATGAGTTTTGGCTCTTTCGCATTAACCTTGGACAGGTCTTTTACTACAGTCCGGCTTAAACCAGTCAGGTCGTCCTGCTGAACTTCAGTGTTACTGTCGTCAACATCGCTGAATGAAACCTTAGCACCACGTTCCACAATGATTGGGTGTGAATGCGGATCCCAGTTCGCGACGATTTGACCGGCAGTTACAGTGCTGTTGTCGTCAATCGTTAACACAGAACCGTATGGCAGCTTGTAACGCTCTTTCTCACGACCTTGTTCATCAAACACTGTCACTTCAGCTGAACGTGACGTGATAACAATCTTGTCGTCAGTGTTGCGAACAAACTTCGCGTTGTGCAGTTTCAGCGTACCAGAGTTTTTCACCTGAACACTGTTCTCTGCAGAAGCCCGCGATGCTGCACCACCGATGTGGAATGTACGCATCGTCAGCTGTGTACCTGGTTCACCGATTGACTGTGCAGCGATAACACCGACAGCTTCACCAGCGTTGATCAGGTGACCACGCGCCAAATCACGGCCATAACACTTAGCACAGACGCCAAAGTTGGTTTGACAGGTAATAACTGAACGTACGTACACTTCGTCGATTGAGTTTTTCTCAATCAGATCACAAAGTTGTTCGTCCAGCATAGTGCCATCTTCAACCAGTACTTCGCCGGTTGCCGGTACCACAACATCACCGATCACAACACGACCCAGTACGCGCTCACGCAGGCCTTCAACAACGTCACCACCTTCAATCAGTGGCTTCATCATAATGCCTTCCGTAGAGCCACAGTCAGATTCAGTTACAACTAAATCCTGTGCCACGTCTACCAGACGACGAGTCAGGTAACCTGAGTTCGCGGTCTTCAGTGCGGTATCGGCCAGACCTTTACGTGCACCGTGTGTAGAGATGAAGTACTGCAGAACGCTCAAGCCTTCGCGGAAGTTCGCCGTAATTGGCGTCTCGATGATAGAACCATCTGGTTTTGCCATCAGACCACGCATACCGGCTAACTGACGGATCTGAGCTGGTGAGCCCCGTGCGCCAGAGTCGGCCATCATATACACAGAGTTAAATGATGGTTGCGTCACTTCGTTGCCGTCGCGATCAATCACTTTTTCTTTCGACAGGTTATCCATCATCGCCTTCGACAACGCTTCGTTTGCCGTTGACCAGATATCGATAACCTTGTTGTATTTTTCACCGGCTGTTACCAGACCTTGTTGGAACTGGTCCTGGATCTCAGCAACTTCAGCTTCAGCAGCACCGATAATGTCAACTTTTGCCGCAGGGATGACCATGTCATCAATACCTACAGACACACCTGACAGCATCGCGTAGTGGAAACCGGTGTACATAATTTGGTCGGCCAGAATAACGGTGTTTTTCAGGCCGATACGACGGTATGAACCGTTCAGTAAGCGAGAAATCTGCTTCTTACCCATCGCCTGGTTGATTGAATCAAACGCCAGACCCTGAGGCAGGATTGAATACAGAATTGCACGGCCGACAGTCGTATCACGTACAGATGTTGTGCTGGTGCTGGTACCATCTTCATGGTTAGTCACTTCAGTCAAGCGCACCTTCACGCGGGCATGCAGGCTGGCAACACCAGCACGGAATGCTTTTTCCGCTTCTTTCGGGCTCTTGAACATCATGCCTTCACCTTTGGCATTGATGGCTTCACGGGTCATGTAGTACAGACCCAATACAACGTCCTGAGATGGAACGATGATTGGTTCACCGTTCGCAGGAGACAGTACGTTGTTCGTCGACATCATCAGTGCACGGGCTTCTAACTGCGCTTCCAACGTCAACGGCACGTGAACAGCCATTTGGTCACCGTCGAAGTCGGCGTTATATGCCGCACACACCAATGGGTGCAGCTGGATCGCTTTACCTTCGATCAGGACAGGTTCAAATGCCTGAATACCCAGACGGTGCAGCGTTGGCGCGCGGTTCAGCAATACCGGATGTTCACGGATCACTTCGTCCAGAACGTCCCATACTGCGCCTTCTTCGCGCTCAACCATTTTCTTGGCAGCTTTGATAGTGGTCGCTAAACCACGGGCTTCCAGCTTGCCATAGATGAACGGCTTGAACAGTTCCAGAGCCATTTTCTTCGGCAGACCACACTGGTGCAGACGCAGTGTAGGACCTACGGTAATAACAGAACGACCTGAATAGTCGACGCGCTTACCTAATAAGTTCTGACGGAAACGACCTTGTTTACCTTTGATCATGTCCGCTAAAGACTTCAGCGGACGCTTGTTAGAACCGGTAATAGCACGGCCACGACGGCCGTTGTCTAACAGCGCATCTACAGCTTCCTGCAACATCCGTTTTTCGTTACGGACGATGATGTCTGGAGCAGACAGATCTAACAGACGCTTCAGACGGTTGTTCCGGTTGATCACACGACGGTACAGATCGTTCAGGTCTGAAGTCGCAAAACGACCGCCGTCCAGCGGTACCAGCGGACGTAAATCCGGCGGCAGTACTGGCAGCACTGTCATGATCATCCACTCCGGTTTGTTACCAGAAGTGTGGAATGCTTCCATCAGTTTTAAGCGTTTGCTGATCTTCTTGCGTTTGGTTTCAGAGTTGATGGTTGGCAACTCTTCACGCATTTGCTTAATTTCTGTAGCCAGTTCAATGCCTTTCAACAGATCCAGAATTGCTTCAGCACCCATCTTAGCTTCGAACTCATCGCCGTGCTCTTCCAGCACGTCTAAGTATTCTTCTTCAGTCAGCATCTGACGACGCTCTAAAGAAGTCATACCTGGCTCAGTCACCACGTAGCTTTCGAAATACAGCACGCGCTCGATATCACGCAGCGTCATGTCTAACAGTAAACCGATACGGCTCGGCAGAGACTTCAGGAACCAAATGTGTGCAACCGGGCTTGCCAGTTCAATGTGGCCCATGCGCTCACGGCGCACTTTAGTCAGCGTGACTTCAACTCCACACTTCTCACAAATTACACCACGGTGTTTCAGACGTTTGTACTTACCGCACAGACATTCATAATCTTTTACCGGGCCAAAGATGCGGGCACAAAACAGGCCATCGCGCTCAGGCTTGAAAGTCCGGTAGTTGATGGTTTCTGGCTTTTTCACTTCACCGAAAGACCATGAACGGATCATGTCCGGTGAAGACAGGCCAATGCGGATCACATCGAACTCTTCAGTTTTTGTTTGCTGTTTCAGAAACTTTAATAAGTCTTTCACTTTACTCTCCTGTCAGAGGTTAACCAGTCAGGGGGCGCGATGGCCCCAAATCACTACTCAGCGAATTCCCCCTGCTCGCGCAGGGGGGCCGAGGGTTATTCCTCTTCCAATTCGATGTTGATACCGAGCGAACGGATTTCTTTCATCAATACGTTGAAAGATTCTGGCATGCCTGGTTCCATGCGGTGGTCGCCATCCACGATGTTTTTATAC
>CAMLNG010000422.1 GCA_946481195.1 uncultured Chromatiaceae bacterium | reverse complement strand
GCGGACAGTCAGGAAATCTATGACTACGCCTTAAAATTGCAGCAGACGTTCACTGCGAGCGGCAAGTTCTTCTTCCCGCCGATGCTGGACATGAAAATTGACCAACCGGAATATCAGCTGAATATCGACCGCGAAAAGGTTGCCGATTTGGGCCTGGATATGCGCACTGTGACACAGGATTTGGGCATTCTGCTGGGCGGTGGCTGGGTGAACCGCTTTAACAAAGATGGCTTAAGTTACAAAGTGATCCCACAGGTGAAACGGATTGAACGGCTGACGCCAGACGATTTGACCAAGCTGTATATCACGGGGCCGGACAACAGCATGATCCGACTGGACCAGATTGCGACCTTAACCCACTCCACAGTGCCACGTTCGATTAACCGGATGCAGCAGCTGAATGCAGTGAAAATCTCCGGTGTTGGTGCTGGTTCTTTGGATGAAATGCTGAAGTACATGGAAGCCGAAGCGCGTAAGATTTTACCTGCGACTTACACCATTGATTACACCGGCGAATCCCGGCAGTTAAAACGTGAAGGCAATACCTTCCTGCCGGCGTTCCTGACGGCACTGACGATGATTTTCCTGGTGCTGGCAGCGCAGTACAACAGCTTCCGTGACCCCATTGTAATTCTGGCAGGCTCGGTGCCACTGGCGATGTTTGGTGCCTTGATTTTTACCTTCTGGAAAATGTATGCGCCGATCCCGCATTGGACTGATGCTATCAGCAGTACATTAAATATCTATTCGCAGGTGGGGCTGGTGACCTTGGTCGGCCTGATTGCCCGTAACGGTATTCTGGTGGTGGAATTTGCCAATAAACTGCAGGAAGAGGGCCGAGCCAAGATTGATGCTATTCGCGAAGCGTCTGTGTTGCGGTTACGGCCGGTGCTGATGACCAGTATCGCGACGATTGCCGGTCATACACCGCTGATTTTCGCCGAAGGTGCAGGTGCCGAAGCGCGCAACTCGATTGGTATTGTATTGGTGTTTGGTATGACAATCGGCACTATTTTTACATTGTTTGTGCTGCCGTCAATTTATGTGTTGCTGGCGAAAGACCACCAGAAAGACATGATCCGTCAGGCCGAACTCGAAGCAGTTTAATCCGTTGGATGAAGCAAAAAGGGCAGCTCTGGCTGCCCTTTGTTTTTCTGGTGATGTGCTAAACAGTCTCTGTGAGCAAAGCCGGCATTTCTGCTATTGGTACTGGCTTAAACCACCGATATTTGCGTCAGATGCTGGCGAATATGCAGCTGATGCGCTGCCTGAAAATCAGCATGGCTCAGCACACCATAAGCAAAATGCGGCGCCAGAGTGCTTGCCGCAGTGAATTCATCCAGCGCTTGCAGCAAAGCAGCCAAAGCAACTTGCGGGTCCAGTGCAGCATCCAAATCCGGCATGCCGGGAATCACTTCATCGAGCGGATGACGCATGGCACCAGCGGCTTTAAAGCCTTGTAGTGCCAAAGGCCCGATACTGTGCTGAAACCACCAGCTACGCTGTTGTGGATAGCCCTGATACGAACCACGGACACTCTGCGTCAGATGCTGAAAAATCTGACTGACATTCCAGCTGCCACTGCTGTGCAGCGATTTACCGGACATTTGTTTTAGTTCAGTCTGTAACGCGTTTAGGTCCGCCACAAAACGGCTGCCGGCCAGAGAAATCCCAGCCACTCCGGCGGTAGTTATCGCTGCGCCGGCCAGCAAAAATTTACGCCTGTTCATCTGTAATTTTCCTGAAAGAAGAGATTTGTTGTTGAATAGCGTTGAGTCGCGCCGCGGCCACGGCTTGCTTCATCGCTTCGCCTTTATGGCCGGCAGCGGCCAGCGCTTTAATATCGACTGCCCGCGCCGCCGTCGCTAATCTGCGCAGGTATTCTGCTTGTGGATATTCAGCCTGCTCAAAACCGGTACGGCCACGCAAATCGGCGATACAGCAAGTCAGCAATAGTTCCAGTCTTTCCGGCTTGCGCCACAGGTCAATGCCATCAAATAGCTTCAACACTGTGACGGCCCGCAGTTCCAATGCTTTATGCACCAGCTGATGATACTCACAGGCTAATAGCGCCAAATCTCGGCAATCATTTGGAATACGCAGGCGTTGGCACATGGCTTCAATCAGCGGCAAGCCGCTGTGTTCATGGCCGTGATGCGAGGGCCAGAGCTCAGGTGCTGTTAAACCTTTGCCTACATCATGACATAACGATGCAAAACGCACGTCCAGACGCGGTGATAACAAAGCGGCTTGCTGCAGCACCAACATGCAATGCACGCCGGTATCTATTTCCGGATGCCAGCGTGGTGGATTTGGTACACCCCATAACACGGCAAGCTCCGGCATCAGTACTTCCAGCGCGCCCACTTGTTGTAATAATTCAAAATAAGCAGCTGGTGTGCTTTCCTGCAAAGCTCGGGCGGTTTCCTGCCAGACGCGTTCGGCGGTCAGATGTTGCAACTCGCCACTGCGACTGAGCTGCTGCATCAAGGCTAAGGTCTCTGCGGCGACAGTAAAGCCACGGCTGGCAAAGCGTGCATAAAACCTTGCCACCCTTAATACCCGCAGCGGGTCTTCGACAAAAGCGGCAGAGACATGGCGCAGCTTTTTATTGGCCAAATCCTGCTGACCGCCGTAAGGGTCGGTGATGACACCGGTTTGCGGGTCCTGCGCCATCGCATTGATGGTCAGGTCACGGCGCAGCAGGTCTTCCTCTAAAGTCACATCCGGCGCGTAATAACAGGCAAAGCCGGTATACCCCTGGCCTTGTTTACGCTCGGTGCGCGCTAAGGCGTATTCCTGTTTGGTTTTGGGGTGGATAAAGACCGGGAAATCCTTGCCGACCGCCTGATAACCCTCGGCCAGCATCTGCTCCGGTGTGGTGCCAACCACCATAAAATCCTGGTCCTGACACGGCAGTCCCAACAAGGCATCACGCACGGCGCCGCCGACAAGATAAATCTTCACACGCTTTCCTGACAGGTGATTTTTTGCCATTATAACGCTCCAGCAACAATTGCGCTCCAGGTCTGAGCAGGAAGCCATGTACACCGCATTTTTTGGTCTGAACAGCCAGCCATTTTCCATAGCACCAAACCCTGAGTTTATGTATCTGGGCAATCGCCACTCTGAGGCGCTGGCGCATTTACGTTATGGTTTGGGTGATGCTGGCGGTTTTGTGTTGCTGACCGGCGAAGTGGGCACCGGCAAAACCACAGTGTCGCGCTGTTTGCTGGCGGAGTTACCGGCCAATACGCAAGTGGCTTTTATCCTCAATCCTACCTTATCTGAATTGGAACTATTGGCAGCGATTTGTGATGAACTGAAGATCCGCTACAAAAAAGCCGACGCCAGTCTGAAACTGCTGACCGATAAAATCACCGGCAAACTGCAAAAAAATCATCAGGCCGGCATCAATACCATTCTGATCATCGACGAAGCACAGCATCTGCAGCCGGCCGTGCTGGAACAACTGCGGTTACTGACCAACCTCGAAACGAATACCAAAAAATTGCTGCAGGTGATTTTAATTGGTCAGCCTGAGCTGCAACAGTTATTG
>CAMLNG010000421.1 GCA_946481195.1 uncultured Chromatiaceae bacterium | reverse complement strand
ATGGTTGCCAAAGGTCAGGAAAAACCGCAGGCCGTGTTCACGCTGGTAGCGTTGTAATACCTGCTTTAAACCACGGATATGAATGGGCTGACCGTCGTCACTGAAATCGCCCGGTAATACCACCAGCTTCACTTGCCGGCGCACTAAATCATCCAGTGCGGCAATAAAAGCAAAATAGTTTTCGTTGAATAAGCGCGTCGAATGCAGCTGCGCCGCCATAGTCCGGATAGTGACGGCTTGCGCCTGGTCTGGCTTTGCCGGATTTTGTAGCTGCGGGCCCTTAAATGCAGTATCGGGGAATTGCCCATACACATCATGAAAATGCACGTCAGGTAAAAATGCTATCTGTAGCGGTGCGGCGGGCGCAGTCTGGTCCGTTACAGCACCGGCAACTGCAGTGACATTTACACTGAGACTGAATAACAGGCACAGTCGCCACAAGCTGAATTTTATCGCCATCTTTTACGCTCCCGCTTCGCCATCAAAACAGCACAGGCCATGAAAATGGCCTGTGTTTTATCTCAACACCAGCGCTGTCGCAGCACAGCGCTGACAATTCACTACATCAGAAATCAGCCCGCAGGCCTAAACTAATCCGCCGTCCGGAGAACTCGTTCATCGTTGGAAACGCCGGGTTCAGCGTGTAACCGCTGGTTGCTTCGTCGGTCAGGTTAATGCCCTTCAGACTCAGCTTCAGCTGTTCAGTCAGGGCATAGCTGACCGACAGATCGGTCTGGCCATAGGCATCGCGATAGACCGGATACATATTCAGGTGAATATATTCAACATATTTGTCTTTGTAGTTGTAAGACAACCGCGCATCAAAGCCGGCATTTTCATAATACAACGTGAAGTTGTAAGTCGAATCCGCCAGGCCTTCAGGCGGTGTTGGGATCGCCAGGTCAGAAGCGCCGGTCAGGCTGTTATCCAGTTTGGTGTAGTTTGCGTTAATGCCAAAACCGTCCAGCATTGGGCTCAGAATATTCAGCGGCAGCTGAGCAATCAGCTCCAGACCACTGACTTTATAAGAGCCATCAGCATTCACCGGCTGATAGACATCAAAATCGTAATAACCATCTAAAGTACCGTTGGCATTGCGTTTTTCGACATTCTTCACCACGCCGGTTAAGGCTTCACGCACCACGCCGTCAATCTCTTTGTGGAAATAGGACGCCGCTAACAAAGCACCATCGTCCAGATACCATTCCAGACCGGTTTCCCATTGTTTGGCCTGGGTCGGTTTTAAATCCGGATTACCGTCTTTAAAGCGGAAGCCACTCCAACTCACTGTGCGTTTGTAAGCAATATCGGTCAATGCCGGACGCATAATGGTTTCAGACGCTGCCGTGCGCCAGACTAAAGCATCGGTCAGATCAACAGTCAGGTTCAGGCTGGGCAGCACATCGGTATAACTGCCGTCTTTGGACACAGGCGTATCGGTATAACCGGTGGAGCCATCGGCTTTTTGGATTGGGTGGTAACCAAAAGACAACACCGAAGTATCCACGGCGCGCACACCAGCATTGAGCCTGGCGTCAAAACCCGCCAGCGTCAGGTCGAAATTGGTCATCGCGTACAAGGCGGTGACTTCTTCATCCACGCGGTAATACTGGTCGGGCTGAAATGGCGTAAAAAAGCCGTCATAGCGGAAAAAATCGCGGGCATAGCTATTGGACACCTGCAGCCAATTCAGGTCTTTCGGCCGGTAAGCACCGCCCGGCATAATGTCGGTCACCAGCGCTAACTCGCTGTCGGCCATGGTGCGTTTGTTAACCCAGCTGGCATCACCGGCTTTAGGCCCCTGAATTTTCAGCGCGCCATAATCACGCTCTTTTGATTTATCAGTGTAACGGGCGCCAAACTCGACACTGCTCAGTGCCGGCAGCCAGGACAAACTCAAATCACGGCTCAGATTCAGCTCTGCGGCATACTTATCATCCTGCACATCTTCGAGTTCAGTTTCATAAGCTTCAAACAGATACTTGGCCGGTGAATTATACATATCGATGCTGGCCGGATTGGCGCTGAGCACAGTCTCACCGCCGGTCTGGGTATAGCGGGTGCGGGATGGCGCATAAGCCACATGCTTCAGGTTGGCATAGTCGGCGGTTTTTTCCGCACCGGAAAAACCGATTAAGCCGGTCAGCGTCCAGTCAGCCAGTTTCCAGTCCAGGTTCAGGCTGTACTGGGTGAATTCGGTATCGTTTAAGCGCTCTTTGCTCAGGATCTCATGCTGTGTTGCGGTATACGACACATCAGTCAGCACCAGAATACCGTATTGTGCCAGCGTCTGTTTGTCGTAGGCATGGATGGTTTCCAGAGTACTGCGGCTCGAAGCTGAGTAAGCCGCTGCATCATATTCATCTTCGTCGTTCTCATATGAACCGAACATGGCATCAAAAGTCAGGCTGAAATTGTTATCTGGTTTGTACTGCAGGCTGGCTGTTGCGCCCCATTTATCCTGCTCATTCAGATACAGCCGGTCACCAACTTTATCCTGAAAAATAATCCGGCTGGTTTCCTGTTTATCCAGCCGGTTTTTTACCGTGACGCCCGCATCCCGCTGGAGCACTGCAGCAGCCTGGGTGGAACGGGTGCCCGATGCTTCGAGGAAACGCCCCATAGGCCGGAAATTAATCCCTGAATTGGAGTCGGTTCTGTTACTGCGCTCTGCCTTAGAAAAGGATACTAAAGCCCCCCAGTCACCGAATGTGTCGCTGGCCAAAAACGAGAATCTTGGATCAGTCTGCTCAGAAATCGAGTTATGCGCACCTTCTGCCGACACCACCAACTGACGCTCGCTGAAATCAAAAGGACGTGCCGTGCTTATCGCGACTGAGCCGGCAATTCCACCTTCTTCATCCGCCGCTGTCGGAGATTTCTTCACCGTCACGCTCTGAATGATTTCAGAGGCAAAAATATCGAATTCCACATCACGACCACCACTACCAGATGCCGTGGCGAGGTTATTGATCGACACATGCGTAAAGTCTGACGGCAAGCTCCGCACGTTCACTTTGCTACCAAGGCCTTTATTCCGCTCAATAGTGACGCCCGGCATCCGTTGCAGCGCTTCCGCCAGGTTTTGCTCCGGGAAATCGGCGATATCCGTTGCTACTACTGAATCAGAAAAACCCAGATTCAGCTTTTTCAGATCAACGGCTTTTTCCAGGCTTTTGCTATAGGTGCCTTTGACGGCAATGACTTCAATGTCAGTGTTGCTGCTTTTGTCACTTTGTTGCGGCGCGGCCCACAATGGCAGCGCAGTGACAGCCAGCATCTGGCCAACGATCAGGCTCAAAGTTGAGCGTTTAAAGCGGAACTGCGACAGTGTTTTATGGTTATTTTTCATAGTCAGACTCGTGTAAACATCGATGTTTGCTGCAGTCCGGCAGTTCACGCACGTCGGCAGCCCCAAAATCGCGGTTGAGTCTAGGGATAGAATATGACCGATTTATGGCGCAATTAGGGACAAATTCAAAACTGCGGCAAAAAAGCAGAATTTCGTGTTTTTTTGCGACAAATCGCCAAATGTAAACGGTTAACTTTAGAAGTTGTGG
>CAMLNG010000420.1 GCA_946481195.1 uncultured Chromatiaceae bacterium | reverse complement strand
ACCGGTGTTAGGCCGGCCATAGTGCAGCACTTGCGGGTCTTCATGGAAGATTTCACCGATGCCATGACCACAGTATTCGCGCACGATGGAGTAGTTGTGTTTTTCCGCATGCACCTGAATGACATGGCCGATGTCGCCAAGACGGGCGCCGTTTTTGACTTTTTTCAGGCCAAGATACAGACACTCTTGTGTGACCCGGATCAGCCGGTCTGCCAGAATACTTGGCTTGCCGACGACAAACATTTTTGAGGTGTCGCCGTGGAAACCGTCTTTAATGACTGTGATGTCGATGTTGACGATATCGCCGTCTTTGAGCACTTTGTCGTCTGCCGGAATACCGTGGCAAATCACATGGTTTACTGACGTGCAAATTGATTTGGGGAAACCATGGTAATTCAGTGGGGCAGGGATAGTCTTTTGCACATTGACCATATAGTCGTGACAAATCCGATCCAGCTCGCCAGTCGTCACGCCCGGTTTGACATAAGGCTCGATCATCTCCAGCACTTCTGCGGCCAGACGGCCTGCAATGCGCATTTTTTCGATTTGTTCCGGGGTTTTGATCGTGGCGGCCATCAGGTTCTCTCTGCTGTAAAACTACACAATTCATTGTGTTTGCGGGGCGCCTATGGTATAAAGCGCGCCGCAATTTGGCAAATAAAGCCGACGAAATTCTGCAAAGATCAGTCAGCGTCATTATTGCACAACCAAACTTAAGTTAAACAACACACATACATCGTCACATAAACCGGGGTGCTGAAGCATGCTTCAGTCGGATTTATGGGGTGTATGGAGGCCTAACCCCCCTTTTAAGGAATTACTCAAATGGCTAAAGTTTCAATGCGCGATATGCTCCAGGCGGGCGTACATTTCGGTCACCAAACCCGTTACTGGAACCCAAAAATGAAGCCTTTCATTTTCGGCGCCCGTAACCGCGTTCATATCATCAACCTGGAAAAAACAGTTCCAATGATGAACGACGCGCTGGCTTTCATCCAGTCAGTGGCTGCGAAGAAAGGCAAAATCCTGTTCGTAGGTACCAAACGCGCTGCTTCTGAAGCAATCAAAGACGCTGCAAAACAAGCTGATCAGTACTACGTCAACCACCGCTGGTTAGGCGGTATGCTGACTAACTGGAAAACTGTGCGTCAGTCCATCAAACGTTTAAAAGACCTGGAAGCTCAGAGCCAGGACGGTACTTTCGACAAGCTGACCAAAAAAGAAGCTCTGGACCGTACCCGTGAAATGGACAAACTGGAGAAGAGCTTAGGCGGTATCAAAGACATGGGCGGTCTGCCAGACGCTCTGTTCGTTATCGATGCTGACCACGAACACATCGCGATTAAAGAAGCTAACAACCTGGGTATCCCGGTAGTTTCTATCGTTGATACCAACTCTGATCCAAAAGGTGTTGATTTTGTTATCCCAGGTAACGATGACGCGATCCGCGCTATCCAGCTGTACCTGAGCGCCGTAAACGCTGCTATCGCAGAAGGCCGTGATAAAAATATCGAAGTTCAGGCTGAAGCCGACAACTTCGTTGCAGCTGAGTAATACAGCTGTACGGGGTCTGTCATCAGACTGACCCCGTTCACCTTTTAATCTGACAGGGGCTTTGCCCCTGTTTGTCTAACCCGATTGAAACGAGGAATTCCCCATGGCCGTAACAGCCGGACTGGTAAAAGAATTACGCGAGCGCACTGGCGCTGGCATGATGGACTGCAAAAAAGCCTTAGAAGAAACCAACGGTGATATCGAAGGCGCAATCGAATTAATGCGTAAAAACGGTCAGGCCAAAGCTGCCAAGAAAGCAGGCCGGATCGCTGCTGAAGGGACTGTACTGACTCGCGTTGGTAACGGTTATGCAGTTGCAATCGAATTTAACTGTGAAACAGATTTCGTTGGCCGCGATGCCAACTTCCTGGCATTCGCCAACGCAGCTGCTGATCTGGCTCACGCCAACAAGCTGTTCACTGTAGAAGCTTTAAGTGCTGCTTCTCTGGGCGACGCTACTGTTGAAGAAGCCCGTGCGACTCTGGTTGCTAAAATCGGTGAAAACATCGCAATCCGCCGTATTTCTGTTGCCCAGGGCGACGTGATCGGTCAGTACACGCACTCAGGCCGTATCGGCGTGTTGGTGGTACTGGAAGGCGGTAACGAAGAAGTTGCCAAAGACGTTGCAATGCACGTTGCTGCAAACAACCCTTCATTCCTGACTCCAGATTCAGTTCCGGCTGAAGTTGTGGCAAAAGAGCAGGAAATCCAGATTGAAATCGCTATCAACAGCGGTAAGCCAAAAGAAATCGCTGAGAAGATGGTTGCTGGCCGGATGACGAAGTTCACTGGCGAAGTTTCTCTGACTGGTCAGCCATTCGTGAAAGACCCAGCTATCACTACTGGTGACTTCCTGAAGCAACACGGTGCGAAAGCTGTCAGCTTCATCCGTCTGGAAGTGGGCGAAGGCATCGAGAAGCAGGAAACTGACTTCGCTGCTGAAGTTGCTGCGCAAATCGCTGCTGCGAAAAAATAATCGCGCTTCAGCATGCTGCTGAAACCGACTACACTAACCGCGACTGGCTTGCCAGCCGCGGTTTTTTTTAAGTGAAACCTGTGCAAACTTCGCGTCTTCCGCAAGTCTCGCCACAGCTGTTTCATTGCATTCTATGAATTTAACTGACCAGCACAATGGGGATCCTATGAGCATCAATCCAAAACCAACCTACAGAAGAATCCTGTTAAAACTCAGTGGTGAGGCCCTGATGGGCGATGAAGGCTTTGGTATTGATCCCAAAGTGCTGGACCGGATGGCTGCTGAAATCAAAGAGCTGGTCGAGCTGGGTATTCAGGTTGGCATCGTGATTGGCGGCGGCAACATTTTCCGCGGCGAAGGCTTAGCCAAGGCCGGGATGAACCGCGTCGTCGGTGACCACATGGGCATGCTGGCCACGGTGATGAACGGCCTGGCGATGCGTGACGCACTGCACCGTGCCTTTGTAAACGCCCGTCTGATGAGTGCATTTCCGCTGAACGGCGTCTGTGATAACTACAGCTGGGCCGAAGCCATCAGCCTGTTGAAATCTGGTCGCGTGGTGATTTTCTCTGCCGGCACCGGCAATCCATTTTTTACCACAGATTCTGCCGCCTGCTTACGCGGCATCGAAATTGAGGCCGATGCGGTGTTAAAAGCGACAAAAGTCGATGGCGTTTATTCCGCCGACCCGGTGAAAGACCCGACGGCAACTCTGTACAGCAGCCTGACTTATGATGAAGTTTTATCAAAAGAGTTAAAAGTCATGGACTTAGCTGCTTTCACTCTGGCTCGTGACCACAACCTGCAAATCCGTGTGTTTAACATGAACAAACCAGGTGCACTGAAGCGCGTGACGATGGGCGAAGCTGAAGGTACAGTGATCGACCACGCCGAAAATTTACAGTAAACTACCGGCACTTTTTTCGAGCCGAAAGTACGCGAAAGGAACAACCAAGTGATCAACGATATTCTGCAAGACAGTAAAACCCGGATGGAAAAAAGCGTTGAAGCGCTAAAAAGCCAACTGTCAAAAAT
>CAMLNG010000419.1 GCA_946481195.1 uncultured Chromatiaceae bacterium | reverse complement strand
CGGCGGCATATTCAGTGAGCTGGACAAAAGCACCTAAATTCACCACGCGTTTACGGGCAAAAGCATCAAAAGTAGCCTCAGTAAAAGTGCGGCTGAACTGACGGGCCCGGTCGGCGCGGAAATTCATAAAAATCAGCGCATCGCCGTCGTGTAATTGCACCGGCTGGCCGTTGCCACCGACAATAGCCGTGGCTTTGACAAATTCATCGTTTTCGCCGCGCTCATACGCAGCTTGTAAAGCGGCGACCGCGTCTGTTGCGGTGTAAGCAGCTGTGCCATCGACAATCAAATCATAAGCTTGTTCAACGCGGTCCCAACGCTTGTCTCTGTCCATCGCGTAATAACGGCCGACGACAGTGGCGATTTGGCCTTTGCCCAATTCCTGGCAACGTTGTTGTACCCGTAATAACGAAGCTTCTGCACTGCGCGGCGGAGTGTCGCGGCCATCAAGGAAGGCATGCAGGTAGATTTTTTCTGCGCCCTGGCGCGCCGCCAGTTCTATCATCGCAATTAAGTGGTCTTCGTGGCTATGTACGCCACCGGGTGATAATAAACCCATCAGGTGCACAGCTTTACCGGCTTGTACTGCGGTTTGCACGGCGCCGGTCAGCACCGGATTGGTAAAAAAGTCGCCATCGCTGATGGCCTTAGTGATGCGGGTCAGTTCCTGATAAACCACCCGACCTGAACCTAAATTGACGTGGCCGACTTCAGAGTTGCCCATCTGCCCGTCCGGCAGGCCTACATCCATACCAGAACCGGAAATCAGACTATGCGGACATTCGCGCCACAACCGGTCCATCACCGGGGTATTGGCCTGAGCGATAGCATTATCCGCCGGGTCTTCGCGATAGCCCCATCCATCCAGAATCAAAAGTACCAGGGGTTTGCCAGACTTCGCCATAACTTGCTCCGCTTATTAGTCACTTGATCTCGTTACTTGATCAACATTTTCCCGTATCTAATCCGTGCTCATCTTACCGAAATTCAGCGGTGACTCCAATCGCTGCTGTGCAGAAACTGTGCAAACAGCCGGGCAAGCCGGTGGCGGATGCGCCCTGGGGGCGGCGGAGGGCTGTTTTTGCCATTGAAACCCGTTATACTCCGGCGCTGATCCTGTGACCAGATGAACGGAATGTTATGCAACAATACGTCGAATTTGCCGGAAATCATCCAATTTTAGTGGTGATTTGGATAGGTCTGCTGCTGGCGATCATCGTCAGTTATATCCAGGCTATGTTTTCAAAACTGCAGTTTGTCACGCCGACTGAGCTGACGCTGTTAGTCAACCGCGAAGATGCGCTGGTGCTGGATATCCGCAGCAATGATGATTTCAAACGCGGTCATATCACCGGAGCCCGCAATATTCCGCTGGCGCAACTGTCTGGCCAAATCGGCAGCCTTGAAAAGGCCAAAGACGCACCCATTATAGTGGTCTGTCAGGCTGGCATGTCCGCGCAAGGTGCGGCGAAACAGTTGTCAGCTGCTGGTTTCAGCCGCGTTGCGGTGCTGACCGGCGGTATGGGTAAATGGGCTGAAGCCAGTTTACCTGTGGTAAAAAAATAACCGGAGCAGCGTGATGAGCAGTCCAAGCGTCACTATTTACACCAAAGAATATTGTCCGTATTGTGTGCGCGCAAAGGCTCTGCTTAGCCATAAAGGCGTCGAATTTCACGAAATAAAAATCGATGCCCAACCTGAACTCAGACCAGAAATGATCGAAAGAGCAGGCGGGCGCAGCACTGTGCCGCAAATCTTCATCAATGACCAACATATCGGTGGCTGTGATGACCTCTATGCGCTTGAGGCGCAGGGGCGGTTAAACACACTACTACAACTTTAAGCGTATTTTCAGGGAACTATCATGGCCGACGAACAACTGAACGTAGCTGCGGAAGAGCAGCAAGTCCCATTTGCTATCCAGCGCATTTATGTCAAAGACATCTCTTTTGAATCACCAAACGCGCCAGCGATTTTCCGCAAAGAATGGCAGCCAGAAGTGAAATTAGACCTGGACACCCGCAGCGAAAAACTTGAAGACAACATGTTTGAAGTGATTCTGTCGCTGACGGTGACTACAACTGTAGGCGGCGAAACGGCATTCCTGTGTGAAGTACAACAAGCCGGTATCTTTGCAGTCCCAGAACTGCAAGATGCTCAGATGGCCCATATGCTGGCTTCATTCTGCCCGAATATCCTGTTCCCGTACGCCCGTGAAACTGTGGCCAACCTGGTCAACCGCGGTACTTTCCCACAACTGAACCTGGCTCCGGTAAACTTCGACGCGCTGTTTGCTCAATATGTGCAACAACGTCAGGCGGAAGCTCAGGCGCAATTGCCAAACTAAGCTGTCACTCGCATGACTTTGCATTCGGCAATTACGGTATTAGGCGCCGGCTCTTACGGCACGGCGCTGGCGATCTGTCTGGCAAGAAATGGTCATTCCACTTTGTTGTGGGGCCGTAACAGTTCAGACATCGCGACTATGGCGCGGGAACGGGTGAATCAACGTTATCTGCCGGATATCGTCCTGCCGGAACAACTGGCTGTCACTGATGACCTGCAGGCTGCTGTCAAAGCCAGCCAGAATGTGTTGGTGGTGGTGCCCAGTCATGCCTTTGCTGACACTTTGCGGCAAATAAAACCGTTTTTACTACCGCACGCGCGGGTCGCCTGGGCGACCAAAGGGCTGGAGCCGGATACAGGTCGGTTACTGCAGGATGTCGCCCGTGATATTCTCGGTGATGACGTGTCGCTGGCGGTTTTATCCGGCCCGACTTTTGCCAAAGAACTGGCGAAAGGCTTGCCAACAGCAATTTCTCTGTCGTCCACAGATGCAGAATTTATCACTGTGTTATCTGATTTATTGCACTGTGGCAAAACCTTCCGTGTTTACACCAACCCGGATTTTATCGGCGTGCAACTGGGTGGCGCAGTGAAAAACGTCATCGCCATCGGTGCCGGTATGGCCGATGGTATCGGCTTTGGCGCCAATGCCCGCACGGCGCTGATCACGCGCGGATTAACCGAAATGTGCCGGCTGGGTTGTGCTTTAGGCGCGAAAAAAGAAACTTTTATGGGCATGGCTGGTTTAGGCGATTTAGTGCTGACCTGCACTGACAACCAATCCCGGAACCGCCGCTTCGGTTTGTTGCTGGGGCAAGGTGTCGGTGTCGATGAAGCCATCCAGCAAATTGGCCAGGTGGTGGAAGGGTATCGCAACGCCCGCGAAGTTTATAACCTGGCGACCCGTGTCGGCGTCGAGATGCCTATCACCGAACAAATTTATCAGGTGCTGTATCAGGGCAAAGATGCCCGGGCCGCAGCATTGGATTTACTGGGCCGGGAAAAACGCGACGAGTAAATCAGCTGGCCTGCTGCCATTGCTGTTGCAGGCCATAGGGCAGTTGCTGACCACTGACCGGCCGCATCTTACTGAAATGTAAGCCACGGCAACTGTAGCAGCCCATCACATGCAGCAGATAAGCCTGCATCTCAGTATCTACACCCTGCACACTGACCCGTAAGCCATGATGGATCAGCAGACGGATGAGGCTGGCACAGGC
>CAMLNG010000418.1 GCA_946481195.1 uncultured Chromatiaceae bacterium | reverse complement strand
AAACCCACCGTACTCATAGTATTCATGAAAAAACCTATGATTTTCGTATCGACGCGGTTAATTACGCCTTAGCCAATGACGATGGCGCGAATCTGAAGGACTACGCCAAGGCTGATATCATCTTAGTTGGCGTCAGCCGCAGTGGCAAAACACCGACTTCGCTTTACCTGGCTCTGCAATACGGCATCAAAGCGGCGAATTATCCGTTTGTTGAAGAAGATATGGATTCGCTGCATTTGCCGGCCGCATTAAAGCCACACCGCAACAAATTATTTGGCCTGACCATCACGCCGGAGCGGCTAAGCCAAATCCGTGAGCAGCGCCGGCCAAACAGCCGCTATTCGTCACTGCGCCAATGCAAGCTGGAGCTCGATGAAGTGGAAAATCTGTATCACAAAGAGCGGATCCCATTTTTGAATTCCACTACTTTGTCTATTGAAGAGATCAGCGCCAAAATCATGGCTGAGACTGGTCTCAAGCGGCAAAAATACTAAGCAGCTGACACTGACTGTTGCCAGATTTGCAATGCTCGGAGTGCTGCTTGCGGATCAGTCTGTAACGCCGCGGCGGTTTCTGCCCCATCTTTGAGCAGTAATAATAACGCGAGTTGCTGCTCGGCCTGTGATACCTGTGACCAACAGATTTTAATATGCGGCAACAGAAGTTCAGCCAGATCAGCTCTGAATTGACGACAGCGAGCCTGCACTGGTTCATCCTGCACTTCTAACGCCACTTTGGTAAAAAAACAGCCGTGAAAACTGTGAAGCTCTGGCACCTTGCCGTCAAACCAGACTTGTAACGCCAAAAAAAATGCTTCCAGTGCCTTGGCGCCAGGCTCGACCTGCCGAAGCGACGCAGCCATCCAGGCCAACCAAGTCGTCGCCCGCTGTTCTAATACAGCAAGCAGTAATTGCTGTTTGGCCGGGAAATGGTGATACAACGTTTTTTTTGCTACGGCTGCGGTCGTCAGTACTTCGTTAATGCCGACCTGATGTACACCCCGCTGATAGAAGAGCGCAAAAGCCGTTGTCAATAACTGCTGCTTTTTATCGCCGGCAATCTGCGGATTTTTGTTGGCTGCCATCTTTGTCTCCCTTCAGGTTACGAAAATAATATTGACACAGGTAGACCATGTTGTCTACCATCTCAGCGCCAGCAAACTGGCGATCCATTAAGCGGAGAATATTGGCGTATGATGCAATTCAGATGGCAACTGGCAATTTCAGCGGGCGCGTTTTTAGCGATCTGGTTGTTATTTCAGTCAGCGGTGTGGCTACAGGGATATAGTTTGTTGATGGCACCATTTGGCGCGACCCTGGTGTTGATCTTCGCAACACCGGACAGCCCGCTGGCGAAGCCCAGAAACGTGATTGGCGGGCATCTGTTAGCCGCTGCGGTTGCGTTAGTACTTCTGCATCTGTTTGGTCACGACGCATTAGTTACAGCGGCAGCGGTGGCATTATCCATTTTGCTGATGATCCGTACTCACACTGTCCACCCGCCGGCCGGGGCCACTGCACTGGTGGTGATGATGACTCAACCGGGCTGGTTGTTTTTGCTCACACCGGTCGCCGCTGGTGCTGTTGGCTTAGTGTTATTGGCTAAAGCCTACCATCGATTTTTGGCTGAGCCACTGCGGAGCTAAAAAATTGAACGGGCTATTTTAAGCCCAGTTGCCGACACCAGCTCAACGGATCTAACGCCTGGCTCCGGCCTGATTCAAACTGGTGCACTGCGTCAACGATGGCCTGATTGACTGGTGTTGCGATGTCATAGTGCTTACCCAACATCACCACAGCACCATTCAAAAACGCAATTTCAGTACGACGACCGCTGGATAAATCCGCCGACATGGATAACCGGGCTTGTGGGTCAATGCGCAACATTTTGCTGGCCAAACGGCGGAACAACCAGTCCGGCAGCCGCAATACCCAAGGTATGAATGCTGGTTTTATTGCAGTAAATTGTGTTGGCCGCACTTGTTCGCACGCGCAAACCGCCAGCCATTCCTGCATGGCCGCCGACAATAATAACCGCCAGTGCCGGTTCAGCAATTGAGCGCGTAGCGGCAGGCCGGAAACCGCGTTTAAAGCGTTATTCAAATTTAACAGCAACTTACCGTACTCAGCTGCTTTCATATCATCGACCGTCTGCACCTCAAGGCCACGGCTGAACCAGACCTGTTGCAGATACTGCACGACGGCCTTGTCTGACGCAGGCCAGATTAAAGTACCGCTGCTGCTTTGCTGAAATTGCCCAGGAGCGGGACTGACAACATTAAAGGGCACAATTGCGCGCAGCGCCGGGTTATGTAGTTGTGACTGGATGATCTCAGTGATGCCGATGCCATTTTGCAGCGCAATAACCGGCACATCAGGGCGTAAATGCGGTTTAATTTGTTGCAACAGCTGACTGAGCGCTGTCGCTTTTACGGTCAGCAACACCACATCGGCTTCAATCAGACTGACAAAAGAAGTATAAAACGCGACGGCAGAACAACTGGCCTGATAATGCTCTGTGTCTTGTTGCCAGCGCGCCGTTAATCCATGCGCCGCCAATTCCAGCCCCATATAATCGCGGCCGAACAGCAACAACTCTAAATCAGCATCCTGTGCCAGAATGGCAGCTAAAAAACAGCCGATGCTGCCTGCACCAACAATGCCGACCCGGTATTTACGCCCACTGGTTTGCACTTTGGTTTGCAGGTCCTGCATCGGCTGTCCTATGCCGGTTTACCGGCTTTATTTACGTACGTTTCTCAGCGTGTCTGCAATCAAAAACGCTAGCTCCAATACCTGGTCGGCATTTAAGCGCGGGTCGCACTGAGTGAAATAGCGCTGACTTAAATCGTTTTCCGACAAGCCATAAGCACCACCGGTACACTCAGTCACATGTTCACCGGTCATTTCCAGATGGATACCGCCGGCATGCGAACCTTCCGCCTGATGCACGGCGAAGAAATTCCGGATCTCACGCAGGATAGCTTCAAAATCACGGGTTTTGTAATCGTTGCTGGCTTTGACCGTATTGCCGTGCATTGGGTCTGAACTCCAGACCACTTTGCGACCTTCGCGCTGCACGCGACGCACCAGAGCCGGTAATTTGTCCGCCAGTTTATCGGCGCCCATCCGGGTAATTAACGTCAACCGGCCCGGGATATTGTCCGGGTTCAGCGCGTCGATTAAGCGGATAAGGTCCAGTTCATCCATACCCGGGCCAATCTTCACGCCAATCGGGTTATGAATACCGCGGAAAAACTCAATATGCGCGTGGTCGAGCTGCCGTGTGCGCTCACCAATCCACACCATATGGGCGGAACAGTCGTACCACAAGCCAGTTAACGAATCGCGGCGCGTCAGCGCTTCTTCATAGTTCAGCAGCAAAGCTTCATGCGAAGTGTATAAAGTGGTTTCGCGGATCGACGGTGAAGTCTGGGCGCTGATGCCGCAGATTTCCATGAAACGCAGCGCTTCCTGAATACGCTGGGCGATATCCTGGTAACGGCCTTTTAATGGATTGCTTTCAACAAAACCCATATTCCAGCGGCTGACCTGGTGCAGGTCAGCAAGACCACCC
>CAMLNG010000417.1 GCA_946481195.1 uncultured Chromatiaceae bacterium | reverse complement strand
ACGTGAACTGGCGCAGATACTCAGATCACCGAAACTCAGTTGCTCTTTTGGCTTGATGTCGTTGCCCTGACGCAGCGCCGCCTGGATCCGGGCCAGCAAAATACGCGGTCGTACCGGTTTGACCAGGTAATCATTCGCGCCGACACCAAGGCCAATTACTTCATCCACTTCTTCTCCCTGCGCGGTCAGCATCAGCACCGGCACCTGATGATCGCGCCGGATCTGCCGGCACAAATCCAGGCCGTTCATCCCAGGCAACATCAGATCCAGCAAAATTAAATCGACATGCTGACGTCGTAGCAAGGACAGTACAGTATCTCCCCGGTGTTCCAGTAACACCTGATAGCCTTTTTGCTGCAGGAATTCCTGTACCCAAGCAGCCAGCGATAAGTCGTCTTCGACCAATAAAATAGTGCCGTAGGCTGTATGGTCCATTTCAGAATAATCTCCAGTGCCGTTTAACTTTGGGATTTTTTTGTACCCAGTTCACTTTAATCATGCTTTCCGCTAAGACGATTTCTGCATGTTTGAGTTGCAAGCGCTGACTGTCACTGGCAACAAATTCATAACGCCATTGCCCGCTGGTGCCTTCTGCCCAACATTGCAGTTTCTCAGTGCCGGCATATAAGCAAAGTGGCAGTGGTTGCTGATTGCGCCATTGCACCTGAATAGTGGCATAACACGGCCGGCCTTGTTGCAAAGCGACACAGGTATCCGGAGTCAGTTTCAGCTGCACCGCTGTGGCGGTCATTTCGGCTGCGCAGCTGGCCTTTGGCATGATCGCGAGCCAGTTACAGGCAATGAAAATAAGCAGGCTTGGCTTAAAAGACATAGCTGAACTTCATCTGGCTCTGGAAACCAATATCCCGGCTAACCAGGGGGCTGTCTGTATAGGCGCTGCTAAAGCCATTTACAGCAATGCCAAGCTCTAACAGCCAGTCCGGCGCTAGCGGGTACACTGCACTTAGTCCCAGATGCAATTGTTGGCCTGCGCCAGCTGTGTAGACTGGGCGCATCAACGCGGTTTCAGAGTTGCGGACGCCATAATAATAATTCACCAGTCTGGCGCTGGAAAACGCCAGTCCGGCGTTGTAGTACAGATCCCAATTGCGCAGCATCTGACGGTAGCTATATAGCAACCTGAGTTGTTGGCCATAATGAGATTCGATTTCCTGACCGAGCTCCAGCGCAAAGTAATGGTCTTGCCGGAAATACTGATATCGCAGGCCGACCGAAAAGTCGGAATCACGTAGGGTTAAGCCTTCGAATTCGGGGATATGCACCCGACCAAGGCCGGTTTCCAGGTCTGGGCCTACCGCTGCATGGTAGCTGGTGCCGATGAGTGCTAAGGTGCCGGCGTCGTTGTGCCACAGCTGGTAACCCAAAGTACCGCTGCCATAGCGCAGCACATTACGGCGGTCGTCTGACTCAATAAAAAAATTGCGATAATGCAGGTCTGCGGACAGATTCAGCAGCGGTTTGCCATTAATTGTCCGGTCTAACGGTGCGAGGATGTTTTGCTGATAACCCATGCCTGCCGCCAGATACCCGGTAAATTCCAGCTCATCCCAGCTTGCTTTACAGCCGGCGCTGGTTGCCAGTAACAGCAGTGAACAGAAAAATTTAGACATCCGGCGGCTCCTGAGAAAACGGCATTATGATACCTGTCGTTGCCGCAAATGGAATGTTTAAAAAGTGTAAGTTAAATACACAGTCACAAACTCCGGCGCTGTTGCGCCGGGTTCATGCTGTAAGCGGCAGAAGCGGTCAGAACTGTACTTTCAAACCAATTGAAGGAAAAATGCCTAAGTTTTCTTCAGGTTCTATGTGATATGCCGGGCTTTCGCCATCTTTGCCTTTTTGCAGGAAATAGCCTGACACATTTTTCCGGTTCAGTACGTTCAGGATGGCGTAAGTGTAGGTCACAGGTAAGCCAAATAAAGTACCCTGTTGTTCAGCCTGTAAATCCAGCCGGTGGTAAACCGGTAAGGTCGCTGAATTCAGCTCGCCATAAACCGCCACCCGATAATCCGGGTAATAAGGATTGGGTTTATCACCAATAATCGGTGTGTATTTGGCGCCACTGCGTACGGTCAGCCGCGCACTGAAATCCCAGCTGTCGTTATAGGGATAAGCGACGACCACATTAGCGACCAACGGCGTATCCAGATAATACTCCGAGGTCAAATTGCGGCGCAGGTCGGTACGTTCAGCCTTCGACCAGCTCAGCGACGCCCAGCCGTACCAGTCGCCGGCGCTGCGTTGTTTCTTCAGTAACAGTTCGGCACCATAAGCTTCGCCTGCACTGTCATTGCTGTAATGCAGGGCCTGATCAGCGTCCTGATCGGTCAGACCGAGTGGTAGTTTCTGCAGCTTTTTCAAATACAATTCAGTGCTGAAATTCCAGTCTTCGGCAAATTGCCAGTCTTGCCCCAGCACATAATGCGTGGCGGTTGGCTGTTTCAGCTGGCGGTTTCCGAGCAGCGGCAGACTCTTTTCTAAATCGGCCAACCGGTTGTAGCGCCCGGCGCGGACAAACCAGCGTTGTTGTGGTGTCAGCTGCAGACTCAGTTCAGCGCGTGGCTGCAAAAAGCTTTCATCGGTATAGTCCTGTTGGTCGTACCGCAGGCCCACCGAAGAGCTGAGATACTGATTCCAAATCCAGTGATGTTGCATAAAAGCACTGTTGGTGTTGTAACGGAGCTGGTCTTTGGCTTTGATGCGCTCGCCACGCTGAGCAAAACAATCGGCCTGATGGTCGGTACAGAAGTATGGGATCACATCAAAACGATAGTCGGCATCGCGCTGACTGCGTTCCACGCCGGCTTCTAAGCGCTGAGCTGCGGTCAACTGCCAACGCGACTGCAGCTGTAAAAACTGTTGTTCGTCTTTATAGCTGACAAACTGGTCGCCGCCATATTGATTGTCTTCACTGTTGCTGCTGTGCTGATAGCGCATCTGCAGTTGGTGTCCGGCCGGGTGCTGGTATAAATAACTCAGTTGCTGGTTGGCAAAAGCGCTGTCGATGCGAACGTCGCCAACTGATTCCGGATCGGTGCGGCCTTGCTCTGAGGCTTTGCTGATATTGGCGCGCGCACTGTCACTGGCGCCAGTCAGGGTCAGCGTCAATTTTTGCTCCGGTGTCAGCTGGAACAAATAACGCGCCTGGTAATCGTTACTTTTCGGCGGTTGGTAGATTTTCACACCATCATCCAGCTCGTCACCGGACTTGATAAATAGCTGCATGGTGCTTTGCCGCGCCGCCAGATAAAACGCCTGGTCGTCGGTCACAGCGCCTTCAACCAGCGCACTCATTTGCAGCAGGCTCAATTCAGCTTCGCCGCCGATGGCCTGATTTTTCGGGTCACGTAAAGTTGCTGCAAACACACCACCTGTGGCGTTGCCATATTGGGCGCCAAAGCCTCCGCTTTCCAGGCGGAAGTCGTGTAACACGGCTTCGTTGAAGACGCTGTTGCCAAACAGATGAAACAGGTAACCGGCGGGCAGGCCATCAATCAAAAAGGCGTTATCGTCCGGACTGGAGCCGCGCACCGCCGGCATACCGCCATAATCGCCAC
>CAMLNG010000416.1 GCA_946481195.1 uncultured Chromatiaceae bacterium | reverse complement strand
ATCCAGCCGCCATGCTGATGTATGAGCGTCTGCGAAATCGATAATCCCAGGCCAGTACCACCCGGCTTGCCGCTGACCATCGGATAAAACAGCGTGTCTTTAATTGCGGGCGGTATGCCAGGGCCGTTATCGATGACACGTACCACGGCGACCAGCTTATGCCGGCGGCCATGAATAGTATGCTGATGTAAAATCCGGCTTTGCATGACAATCTGGCCACCTTCAGTCAGCACTTGCTGGGCATTGCGGACAATATTCAGCAGCGCCTGCTCCAGCAATTCCGGATCTAACGAAAAGTCCGGAATACTCGGGTCATAATCGCGGATAAATTGCACGGCATGGGGATTGTCCATCTGCGCCAGCTGGCTGACGCGTTCAATAATTTCATGCAGGTTAGACACGACTTTATGCGGCGGCTTGTAGGGGCCAAGCAAACGGTCGACCAGGTTCCGCAGCCGGTCGGCCTGGGCAATGATGAGCTGGGTATATTCTTTTTGCTCGTCATTCAGTGACTCTTCCAGCAACTGCGCCGCTCCGCGTAAGCCGCCAAGCGGGTTTTTGATCTCATGGGCCAGGCCACGAATGAGTTCCCGCGCCGCCAGATGCTGGTGTTGCTGCAGGCTTTCCATGCTGATTTTGCGTTGCTGATCGACCTGCCGCAATTCCATCACCAGACTGGGTTGTTCGGTTTCCAGCCAGGTTGCTGTCATATCCAGCAATAAATGCCGGCCATCCGGCATCACGCAATGCACATCACTAATACCAAAACCCTGTTTGGTATTTAAAGTGCTTACCAGCTGGGCGGCACTGAGATCGCTGTATTGAAACAGTCCGGGAAAATATTGTTGTTGCAGCCGTTTTTCACCAATACCAAGCAAAGCGCAACAGGCGGTATTAAAACAGGACACCTGTAACTGCGCATCCAGCACCAGCACGGCAGTGGTCAGTTGTTCGGCCAGATTAATGCCCGGTAATTCAAGAGCGATATGTGCATGTGTCACGGCAAATCCCTTATTGCACCAAAATGGTGCTTGTGGCGCTTAGTCTAGCGGCTAAGCTGTGCCGGTTTGCACTATTTTGGGGTAATTGCTGATGCTCGGTGCAGAAAAAACGTTGTTACAGGACTGGTAGCAATAACCTTGCCGTTTTGCTCGGTTAATTCCAGCATCAACTGATGCTCGCCACGATCAATATTATGCAGGATAAAATTGGCATTACTGCTCGGCCCTGCGACGGCCTGACCGTCGAGATAAAGCCGGACCCGCAGGCCTTGCGCGAATAGGGGTTTGACCTGACCTGAGACGTACACTGTACCGCTGTTTTCCCGCACAGTGCCGTCCGGTTCCGGTTTGGTGATTGCGACTTCAAATCTGGGCGCCTGGTCAATACTACGCTGGCTGATTTCGGTGGGAGTCACCGCCGGCATCCGGTTACCTTCTTTGAGTTGTAACTGCGAGGCGCCTGGCACCGGATTATCGGAAAACACCGGGACATTGTTTTTGTCGACAGTGACAAAAACCGGTTTGTCGTCTTTTTTTTCCTGCGCCAGCACAGGGATCAGCAATGTTGCTGCCAATAAAAGGAGCCAACCAGCACGTTTCATTACAGCTTCCAATCAGATCAGGACGATTGAATAACTCTAACCGGCTTTTTACGGTTTGACCAGAACAAAAAGCCCGCAGAAGCGGGCTTTGGTATTTGCTAAATCACACTTTATAAATCAGTGTGTTAGCTTTGTTATTACACGCTGTAATACAGTTCGTATTCCAGTGGGTGGACAGCCATAGACACGCGTTTGGCTTCAGCACGTTTCAGTGCGATGTAAGCATCGATCATGGCGTCTGACATCACGCCGCCTTTGGTGAAGATACCGCGGTTGGCTTCCAGTGCGTCCAGCGCTTCGTCCAGAGAACCACACACTTGTGGGATCAGTGCTTCTTCTTCTGGTGGCAGGTCGTACAGGTCTTTGTCCATTGCATCGCCTGGGTGGATCTTGTTCTGGATACCATCCAGACCAGCCATCAGCTGAGCAACGAATGCCAGGTACGGGTTAGCCGCCGGATCCGGGAAACGTACTTCGATACGACGTGCTTTTGCACTTGGTACCAGTGGAATACGCACAGAAGCAGAACGGTTACGCGCTGAATAAGCCAGCATCACCGGGGCTTCATAGTGTGGAACCAGACGCTTGTATGAGTTGGTTGACGGGTTAGTGAACGCGTTGATTGCTTTCGCGTGCTTGATGATACCGCCAATGTAGTACAGCGCAGTTTCTGACAGGCCTGCATACTTGTCACCGGCAAACAGGTTGACGCCATCTTTTGCTAAAGACTGGTGGCAGTGCATGCCTGAACCGTTGTCACCAACGATTGGTTTTGGCATGAAAGTCACTGTTTTACCGTACATGTGTGCCACGTTGTGCACGACATATTTCAGTTGCTGAATTTCGTCCGCTTTTTTCGTCAGCGTGTTAAAACGGGTCGCAATTTCGTTCTGACCGGCAGTCGCCACTTCGTGGTGGTGCGCTTCAACAACCTGACCCATTTCTTCGAGCACCATACACATAGCGCTACGGATATCATGGTGTTGGTCTACTGGTGGTACCGGGAAGTAACCGCCTTTTACACCTGGGCGGTGGGCTTTGTTGCCATCTTCATATTCAGCGTCTGAGTTCCAGGCTGCTTCTGAAGAGTCAACTTTGAAGAAAGAACCTGACATGTCGTTTTTGAAACGCACGTCATCAAACATGAACCACTCTGGCTCAGGGCCAAACAGCACTGTGTCGGCGATGCCGGTAGACTTTAAGTATTCTTCAGCGCGTTTAGCGATAGAACGCGGGCAACGCTCGTAACCTTGCATGGTGCTTGGCTCTATCACGTCACAGCTGATTAAAATGGTGGTTTCTTCGAAGAATGGATCCAGCAGCATAGTGCTGGCGTCTGGCATCAGGATCATGTCTGAATCATTGATGCCTTTCCAGCCGGCGATTGAAGAGCCGTCGAACATTTTGCCGTTTTCGAAGAAATCTTCGTCAATTTGGCTGGCAGGAATAGTAACGTGCTGCTCTTTACCTTTGGTGTCAGTAAAACGTAAATCAACAAACTTCACGTCGTTTTCTTTCATAAAACTCAGAACGTTCGATGCAGACATGCATTCCTCCGGATTCAACTCAAACTAAGGTTCAGGTGCGGCTTGCCGCCGGGTTGCGCTCCTAATGCTAAAGCTATGCCAGAATCCTAAATGTATGATTTTAAAAAACATATAAGGTATAACGGCGACGCATTCAGTTAAAAATGCACCAACATGGTGCGATAATGCACTTAAAAAGTGCGGATTAACTGAAATTGCCCCGCTTCTGTGCAGCGCCAGGCGGCAGCGCTAACGATAGCAAGAATTCAGCCCAATACAGCCGCTCTCGAAAAAATAAACCTGATGATTCGTGCTGCTCTGCTGCGCGCTTATTGAACTATCATGGTGCTCTGTAATGGCAAAGAAATTGCTTCAATGAGTTCTTGCGCGGCCAGGCTTCTGTCGCGGTTTAAACCGGTGATGTTGAAAAAAACAGCAAGAGCGGACCAGATAAATTTCCCAGTCAGTCGTAAAGCAGGT
>CAMLNG010000415.1 GCA_946481195.1 uncultured Chromatiaceae bacterium | reverse complement strand
TGGGCAAAAGCGCGTAACAGGTTCAGCGTCGCGGCGCTGTGATGATAAGCCGTCATCAGCCGGTTTGGATCAGGCTGACGTGCTGCTTCAGTAAACTCAAAACTATTGACGATATCGCCGCGATAACTCGGCAGGCTGATGCCATCGATGGTTTCCAGATCGCTGGAACGTGGCTTGGCATATTGCCCCGCCATCCGTGCGACTTTGACCACCGGGCAACTGCCGGCGAAGGTTAATACCACAGCCATCTGCAGCAGGACTTTAAAAGTGTCCCGGATCTTCGGCGCATTAAAGTTGCTAAAGCTCTCCGCACAATCGCCACCCTGCAATAAAAACGCATTGCCCTCGGCCACCTGGCCGAGTTGACTAAACAGATCACGGGTTTCCTGAGCAAAAACCAGCGGCGGATACTTATGCAGCTGTTGCTCAACCGAAGCTAATAAAGCCTGATCTTCATAATGGGGTTGCTGTTGGATCGGAAATGCTCGCCAGCTTTGAGGCGTCCAGGTAGTCACTTTAAAATTCCTATGTCAGGTGTTTGTGGATGTTAATTTCACTTGGGTTATGGCTCCACCGCACAAGGTAAAGGCAGCGCCGGCGAATTTCAACGTTTTCGCCGGATAAATTTCAATCTGGACGTATAAACGGCTATTTAATGGTCAGCCTTGCTTTAAATGCCGGACTAACTGCTGGCATGCCTGCTCAATCAGGTCAAATACCACAGCAAAGCCCCTGGGGCCACCATAATAAGGATCTGGCACTTCCTGCCATTTTGGGTATTCCGGATGGTATTGCAGCAGCAATTTCAGTTTGTGCTGATGTTCCGGCGGACAGCGACGAGTTAAATCAGCCAGGTTTTGCTGATCCATTGCCAAAATTAGGTCATAGTCTTGAAAGTCTGCTGCCAAAACCGGCCGTGATTTAATGCCTTTAAAGGAATACTCGGGTGCAGCTTTTATGCTGCGAGGGTCTGGTGCCTCACCTTTGTGCGAGGCGCTGGTGCCGGCTGATTCGACCTCGCAAACCAGACCCTGGGTAGCGGCCATCTGACGAAATACCGCATGCGCGGTCGGTGAGCGGCAAATATTTCCCAAACAGACAAACAGTATTTTCACTGGCAAGACCCTGAGATTAAACAAGTTGCGCCAGTATACGAATTTTGTGACTATTTGCCAAAGCAGTGCCAAACAAGGACTAGCCAGTGACAGATGTTTTACATACGACAGTACTTCATCAGGTGGAGCAGCAACTGAATCAGGTGATCCTCGGCAAGCCGCAGCAAATCAGACTGGCGCTGACTTGCCTGCTGGCCGGAGGCCACCTGCTGCTGGAAGATATGCCGGGGATGGGCAAAACCACGCTCGCACACGCCTTAGCCCAAAGCTTGGGGCTGAGTTATCGTCGTGTGCAGTTTACCAGTGATTTATTACCGACCGACTTAACCGGCTTTAATCTGTTTGACGCCAGGACGCAGGAATTCAGGTTCCAGCCGGGCCCCGTGTTCAGTCAGGTGCTACTGGCCGACGAAATCAACAGAGCCAGCCCGAAAACCCAAAGTGCGCTGCTCGAAGCAATGGAAGAACATCAGGTGTCCATTGATGGTGCAACCCGTGAGTTACCAGCGCCATTTTTTGTTATTGCCACGCAAAATCCACAGAACTATAGCGGCACCAATGCCCTGCCCGAATCACAACTTGACCGTTTTATGTTGCGGCTCAGCCTGGGTTTTCCCGACCGGGCGGCCGAGCTCCAACTGCTGCAACAACCAGCTGGCCGTACGGCAGCCTTACAGGCGATATTAAATCCAGTGACGTTACTTGAATTACAGCAGGCGGTTGACGAAGTACATTGCAGCGAGCCGCTATTGCTCTATGTACTCGATTTAGTCAGTAATAGCCGTAGCCGCCAGGACATGCAGGCGTTGTCGCCGCGAGCGGCCAAGGCATTGGTCCGGGCCGGCCGTGCTTACGCTTTAATCTGTGGTCGCAGTTTTGTGACGGCCGATGATATCCGGCATATTTTTCCGGCGGTGGCAGAACACAGGCTGCATCCTGGCGGCCATGCCGGTGCCAGCAACGCCAGCACTTTGCTGCTGCAGCAAACGCCCTGTCAGATTTAGCATGAGCACCATTTTCAGCCAGCTCAGGGCCAGGGTCCGACAACGTGTCTGGCTTTATCTGGACCAACGCAGTCCTGCTGCGTCACAACAGACCTTGCGTCAGCGCGCTTTATTTGTATTTCCGACGCCTTTTGGTTTTGCCGTGCTGGCTTTAGTTGTCCTGCTGTATATTTTGGGCACTAACTATCAGAATAATCTGGTGATCTTGCTTGGCTATCTGCTGTTGGTGCTTTGCCTCGCCACTATTTTGCTCGCCTTTTTTAATCTGCACCATTTAACAGTGCAGGCACAACAATCACCCGCAGATGTCTGCGCCGGTCATGATATTCAGTTGTTGCTGCAGCTAAAACGTGCAACAAGCCAGCCGCAGGCGCTTTATATCGGCTGGCATAACCAACCCATGGCGCTGGTCAGCGGTGACAGCCATCTATTGCACCTGGCTGCGCCACGGCGGGGTTATTATCAAATTCCGCGCCTCAAACTACAGTCGGTTTACCCTTTTGGCCTGGTCCGTTGCTGGAGTTATGTCCGGCTTGATTGCTGGTATTGGGTTTTTCCAATGCCGCAATTGTCACCTTTCAGTACGCAGCAAGATGCAGAAAACAGCGGCAACCGCGAGGAATGGTCGGGACAACGCCAATATCAGCCCGGTGACGCCTGGCGGCAGCTCGACTGGAAACGTTACAGCCGGCAGCAACAATTATTGGTCCACCAGTATAGTGCCGTGAGCCAGCCCACAGCCGAGCTCTGGTTAAGTCCGGATCCCAGAATTGAAAATTTGGAAGCTCAGTTGTCTGATCTGACGGCAAGAGCACAGCTGTTTGAGCAACGTGCGCAGCCATTTGGCCTGCGACTGGCCCGCCGGGAAGTGCCAATTGGTGTGGGGCCGGCGCATTTGCGTCAGGTGTTACAGGAGCTGGCTTTATGCTGACGCATAACCCGGTGTTGTTCCAGGCCGTGCAATGGCGACTGTGGCTGTTTCAATTATTGTTGTGGGCACTGCTGTTGCCGGCTTATACCCCCTGGAGCCTGGCGGTGTTCGCGCTGTTGTTGCTGGCAAAGCTGTGGCAATTATATCGAAACGCCAAGCCATGGAGCCTGGGTTACAGCAATCTGCTGGCCGGCGCTATGTTGCTGGCTCTGTCGCTGAGTGCACGCGACCTTGGTGTAATGCATCTGATGTTTCATTTTCTGTTACTTGCTGCAGTGCTGCGCTTGTTGGGGCTGACACCACAGCGTCGGTCCGATGTGATTCAACTCATCTGGGTGCACTATTTCCTGCTCGCCTGCGCTTTGATCCTGCACCGACCCTTCGGACTATCGCCGCAGGCCCGCGCGCTCGGCCTGACGTTGTTCGCCGCGCTGGCGGCCAACGCCATCATCTGCGGCGTGTTCTCGCATCCGGTCGATCGCTATCAGAGCCGGCTGGTGCTGCTGGTGCCGTTCGCCGTCACGGTGATCGTCGCGCGCCGTTTCATGGTGCGGACGCCGGCGTCC
>CAMLNG010000414.1 GCA_946481195.1 uncultured Chromatiaceae bacterium | reverse complement strand
ACAGCACAGATCCGGTCATTGTTGCAGCAAGGCCCGGTGCAACGGGATTTATTATTGATGATGGCGCTGGTGTCCGGCATGGTCGGTGATTGGCAGCTGGCCTGGCAGCGCCTGCAGCTTGCTGCGGCGGTGAAATCAGCACAGGCAGAGCCAGGTCTTTAAGCCGCTGCTGCGCTGGCGCGACGGCTGGCTGCCTGACGGGGTCAGGCAAAAGGCCCAACGGCCCAGCGCAGCAGCAGCCCAACACTAAGGCTGATGCCGATACTGAGTAAAGTACCGAGCAACACATATTCAGTGAGTTTGACGTCCTGAGCGCGGGACAGGTCGCCAAAGCGGAAAATGGACTTGGCGGCCAGCAAAAAGCCAACAGCGCCAAATTGGTCCAGCAGCACAAAAGTCAGCAATAACGCACGTTCCAGCATGCCGATATAATGACCGCCCGCCAATAAACCCTGCGCCGGCAGTGTCAGTAATTCCGGGCGCCAGCTACGCAGCAGCTGACCAATCAGTACTGACGCCGGTGTGAGTACCAGTAAATATGCCAATGCCACCAGCAGCCATTCAGCCTGTAGTTGCGGTGGCCACCACTGCCAGTTATCGGTATAACCGGACCAGAGCAGCAGCAGTACCGCAAGATGGGCCAGTTGGTCGAGTAAAAATGCGGCAAGACCGTTATTGCTGTAAGACTTTGCCACATCAATCAGATAATGACTGCCGCCAATGGTCAGTGCCAGCAGGACGGCCATCAGGCTGTCATATTGCCAGCCATAGCCCCATTGCCATAGCCAAATCAGCAGCAGGCTCAGCCCCATGTGGACTGAGACATGTAACTGTAATTTCGGTGATTTGAAGTGCCATTGCAGCCGGTCTTTGACCCAGCTCAGCGGCTGCAGATAAAAATCACCGAGCAGATGCGCCAGCAGTAACAACAGTAATAAATCCAGTTCATTCATGGCGCGGCACTCCGTCGGGCGGTAGGTAACGGCTGGTGAAATAATCGGCAACCTGACTTATTAAACCGTACTGCGCCTGATTCAGCAAATGTGTGATATTGACCCTCGACGTGTTAAAGAATGCAGCCAGTTGCTGGTGGGGAGGCCGCTGCTGCTGCAGATATGCCAGCAGTACGGCAGCCTGACGGGCAGTCAGTTGCTCGAGCTGTACCGACACCAGTTGCAACAGCAGCTGTTCTGCTGTGACCAGTGGTTGTTGTGGTTCCACCCAGTCCCAGCGTTGTTCCTGTAAACGCTCAAGCAGTTGGCCTGACAAGGTAAATGCCTGACCGGTTGACTGATTTAAATCGGTCCGCAGATGTTCTGCCGGCGCAATCGCAATCGCGAGTCTGGCGTCCGATTGCAGGCTTATCAACGTGAGTCGGATCTGTAAGGCCGCGATAAAAGCTTGTGATGGCAGTGTTGCGAGCTGAAAGCCGTCACCGCGAAACAGTACAGGTGGAGGAACCTCAGGCGGACGAAACTGCTGCAGGCATTGTTGCAGGGCTTGCAGCAACGCCGGATAACGCTGCGCGTCGACTGTTGAAGACCGCACTAAATCGCCGGTCAGAATGGCATATAAGTTCATCGCAGACTCCGGCTTTTATTCGTATTTCAGCATAACGAATTTCAATGAGTAATCAAATTTAATTACATTATATAAAGTAACTTAATTTGATTACATGCATAATGCCGAAGTAATCGTTATACACTGCCGTTGAGCTGCTGGCCCGGCTGTCGTTGCAATCCGGGCCAGTGCGCAGTCGTTGCCGGGTTAAAGTGCCGGTAACAGCAGCACCAAAGCGCTGTTGGCTTTGACCGACAGGGGGAGTGTGGCTATGCCGCCGTCTACTTGCAGTTGCATCGCATGGCCGCTGAACAATTCAGTCAGCGCCACCGGCCCTTTTGTTAACTGCCAGTGCTGGACCAGCTCTTCCGGTAACTGCAGCTTAAACCGTGCCGCCGTTTCGGCGAAATTTGCCACCACAATCAAGCGTTGCTGTGCGTTGCTGCGGGCGAAAGTCAGCATTTGTTCGCTATAACCCGGCGTTTGTAAGTGTTGCTGATGCAGCGGGTAGAGTTCGCCACGCAGTGCCGGAGCTGTCGCGCTGAAATGCAGCAAAGTTTGATAAAAATCGCGCAGTTCACGCTGTGCCGGCGTCAGATTGCCACCGTCATAGCGGCCACCATTGAGCCAGCCCTGATGTGCCGGCACGCCGGCATAATCAAAAATACTGGTGCGGCTGGGTTGACCAAAACCACTGGCCAGCGCGCCGGCTTCGCCAACTTCCTGGCCAAAATACAACATAGTAGGCGCAGTCCCAATCAGTGCTGACACCACCATCGCCGGTTTGCCTTTGAGCGGATTGCCGGCAAATTCCGGGCTGGCGATGCGCTGTTCATCATGATTTTCCAGGAATTTCAGCATATGCAGATCGATATCCTGCACTTGTTGCTGTGCTGCCAACACGGACGAGGCGTTGCCTTTGCCCTGCATCAGCAGTTTCAGGCTGTCATAGAAGCCGACTTTGTCATACAGATAATCCATTTTGCCGAGCTGAATGTAATCGCGGTACAGCTGCGGCTGATAGACCTCGGCCAGTAACAACGCGTCTGGTCTTTTTTGTTTGATCTGGCTGTTCAGGTAGCTCCAGAATTCTACCGGTACCATTTCGGCCATGTCATAACGAAAACCATCGACGCCAAGGTCTAACCAAAACTGCGTAATATCCCGGAATTTCAGCCAGGAATCCGGCACCGGTTTGTCCTGCCAGAAGGCTAGGTGTTCCGCTACCGGACGGCTGGCAAAATCTGCCGGCAGCCGGTCAAAGTCATAACTGCCATCTGGTTTCACACCATAGTTAATTTTGACCGTTTCAAACCAGTCATTAAAATCCGGCCGCGCAGCGCGGGCGCCATTGCCGGTCCATTTCGCCGGATTTTCGGCAAATTTACCGTCTGCTAATGGATGCGCCTCGCCGCCCAAAGGCGCAAATCCGGCTGGATAGGCAGGGACTTCAAAGGCTTGTCCGGGCACGTAATAAAAGTTGTTGTCGCGGGCATATTCGACGGAAGTGTCATCGTCAGCGCCAAAATCCCGCACACCGGCTGGTTTGCCTAAAGACTGATAATGGCGGGCCACATGATTTGGCACTATATCGATGATGACGCGGATGCCATGCTGGTGCGCGCGCTGCAGCAAGGCCTGAAATTCCGCCATCCGCTGCGCGGGATCTACCGCCAGATCCGGATTGACGCTGTAATAGTCTTTCACTGCATAAGGTGAACCGGCGCGGCCTTTCACCACATCCGGATCGTCGGCGCTGATGCCATAGGCGCTGTAATCAGCAATCAGCGCATGATGTGGCACCCCGGTCAGCCATAAATGCGACACGCCCATGGCTTTGAGTGCACTGAGCGCGGCATCGTTGATGTCATTAAATTTACCAACACCGTTTTCGCTCGCACTGCCCCAGGCTTTATTGGTTGGGTTGCTGTTGCCGAATAAGCGGGTGAACGCCTGATAAATCACCACTATGCCTGCGGGCGCATCGATAGCCGGTGCCGGCATTGGCGACAGGTTCATCGGCACGGGCTGCTCGCTGATCTCCAGCAAGAGTTCGCGGAACCGGCGATAGAGGA
>CAMLNG010000413.1 GCA_946481195.1 uncultured Chromatiaceae bacterium | reverse complement strand
TGGCCTTGGTATCGCCGAGATTTTTGGCCCGTCCAATGCTGGCAAGATGTGGAGTGAAGACATCATTAATAACGGTGTGTTTAATTCCTACGGCATCTATTCCGACGTCGATTATCAGTACAACGACCAGTGGGGTTTCACTGCCGGCCTGCGTTACAGCCGCGATGAAAAAGACTTCAGCTGGGATATCCGCGAACGTTCCTTCGGTGCGTCGCTGCCAAGCCTGACCGATTTTTTATTCCCGTTGGTGTCAAATCTGAAAGCCAGTAAAGACTGGAGCAAACTGACCGGCCGCGGTGTGGTGCGCTTCCAGCCCGATGATAAACAACTGTGGTTCCTGTCCTATTCAACCGGTTATAAATCTGGTGGTTTTGACTCTCTGGACCCGATGTCGGCCGTTAATCCGTATGAACCGGAAGAAGTAAAAAACCTGGAACTGGGTTACAAAGCGGAGTTGTGGCAAAGCGTGCGGGTACAAACGTCGATTTATAATATGGACCTGACCAACCGCCAGCGCTCCGTCAGCAGCAAAAGACCGGGCGACGGAGTGGCTGTGCCGATTATTATCAACGGCGACCAGGATATCCGCGGTATGGAGCTGATTGTCGATTGGCAGGCGACTACCGCGCTGAAACTCGGGCTGGTTACTGAATACCGTAAAACCGAATCGAACTGGGAGCAGTTTTACAACGGTGACGGCGACTTAGTCACCGATACCGAAAAAGACTCCAGCGCTGACGCTTACACACTGACCGCCGACTGGACGCCGGATTGGGCCTTTGGTGATGGCCAGTGGAAAGTGCATGTCGACTACGTCTATGAAGAAAACACCCGCGCCGATGACCCGGATATTCTGGCGATTGCCAAACAAATTCCGGCTTATTTTGCTGACAGCAAAAACCTCAATGCGCGCATCAGCTGGCAAAGCAACAGCGACCATTGGGAAGTGGCTGTGTATGGCAAAAACCTGACGGATAACGAAATGACCGGGGGCATTGGTGGTTTTGCTGCCGCAGTACTCGGCACTCCGATCACGTCACTGAACCCACCCCGCACCGCCGGTGTGGAAGTGAAGTATCAGTTCTAACCGGGTTTTAACCTGTGACCTGTGGCAGCGCGCTCTCCCCTTGCTGCTACAGGTTTTTTCCTGTCAGCGCCCGCTGTGTCGCAGTTGCTTTTGCTGATACATCCGCTCGTCGGCGATGCGGATTAACGTATCTGCATCAGAGCCATCATCCGGAAACAAGGCCTGGCCAATACTGCAGCCTATCTGCACTGTCGCCATACTTAGCGGAAAAGGTTGAGCCAATGCTGCCGAGATTTTTGCGCTGACCTGACTAACTTCCTGTGGCGTTTCCAGTTGTGGCAATAACACAACAAACTCATCGCCACCCAGGCGTGCCACAGTATCGGATGCGCGTAATAATTTGCGCAGCCGCTCACCGATAGCTTTGAGTAACTCGTCACCGGCAGCATGACCGTATTCATCATTCACCGGTTTAAATTTGTTTAAATCCAGCAACAACACTGCCAGCTGGCGCTGATGCCGGCTGCAATAGGTCAACGCCTGCTGCAGCCTGTCCATAAACAATGCCCGGTTCGGTAAACCGGTCAGACTGTCATGCTGCGCCATATAACGCATTTGCAGTTCAGCTTTGCGCCGTTCAGTCAGATCACGCGCCACCCCTACCACGCCAATAAAGTCTCCGGCTTCGTTATAAATCCCGGCGGTTTTGACTTCACTCCAGACCGTGCCGCCATTTTTATGCGGTTGCTCCAAATCGGCGACAAACTCCGGATAGGCCTCGCCGGCCTCCACGGCCGCACGCGCCTGCAACATCTGGTTCCAGACCACTTCAGCCGAGTCGGGCGTCAGCGCTTCCGTCAAATGCTGACGCATAACTTCTTCGGCGGTATAGCCACGCTGACGCTGCACCGACGGGCTGACGTAAGTGATATTACCGGCAAGGTCCATAGTCCAAATCACATCGGACGCGTGATCTGTCAATAATCGGTGACGGGCTTCACTTTGCCGCAACGCCTCGCGGTCACGCTGGCGCTCCAGACCAATAGCAACCATAGAACCGACATCGCTCAGCACATCATAATCCTGCGCCTGAAATGGCTGTGCTTGCCAGACCAACAGCACTCCCGGGATCTGACTACTGTCGCCCTGTAGCGGAAAAGCACAGAACTGCAGCTGACCTACGGCCGCATCAGTAAACGCCGGGCTGGGTTTGCCCAGTTGCGGTACCCTCAGTAAATTCAGACCCGGCGTATCACAATCATCACCAAACACCACAATACGGCGCTGCATTTCTGCCCAGCCAGCCGCCGTTAAATCAACATGGATCATGTGCGGCAGTTCTTTGTGACGATCGATTAATAAAATCGGATGATAAGAAGCGCGGAACTGCTGCAATAGCTGCAGCACTGTCGATAATAATTCATTAGGCGCGGTTTCATCGCGCAGCATCTGCTGCAAAATTTGACTGCGCACATGCTGCCAGCTTTGTTGCTGGCGTTTTTGCGCCAGCAACTGATGCAAGCGCCGGTTGACCTGTGTGATATAAGCCAGCAGCGCCAGCGCCAATAACAAGCCCAGCAGTACCAACAGGGCAATCAGCACCCAGGTCAGGTCGATAGGCGTACTGGCCTGGTACAAAAAATTATCCAGATCCGGTACTGCGCTCAGCAATCCCTGCTGCTGATAGACTTCGGCTATATGTAACCAGCGGTCCGGATTAATATACCCAGGCGAAATCAAGTCGGTCTGCAGCAGCGGCTGCATCGCGGCGGCTTCCGCCAGCAATAGTGCCGTACTGTTGCCCGACGGGTAATGCTGCTGCATGTATGCAATCACTTCAGCCGGGTGCTGCATGGCATAAAACCAACCACGCAGGCTGGCTGCACGAAATTTTTCCACCAGTTGTGGATTTCTTTGCCACAGTTGCTCACTGGTAAACAGATTGTCGCCATAGAAATCAATGCCGGCACTACGCGGGGAAAACTGATGGTAGGCAATTCCTGCTAGCTGCAGGATCAAGGATTCATTGGTGCTGTAGGCCGATATTGCCGCCGCCTCACCGTTCAGTAAATCCGGCACTGAGGTTTCATCTTCAACCAGCTGATAATCCCGCTCGGCAAGGCCTTCACGCCGCAGATAAGCCCTTAATTCATCGGCGCCGGTCTCCAGCAAGATTCTGCGGCCACGTAGTTGCTGCAAATCAGGCACCAGGCTATTCGCTTTGGTCAGCAACACCAGCGCAGAGTGCTGAAACACATTGGCGATAAGCCGCACATCGCGGCCTTTGGCGTAATCGAGCAGCAAAGCACTGGTCCCCACGCCAAACTGCGCCCGGCCGGACAGTACTTCATCGACCACTTGTAACTTAGGCGTTGCAGCAACCAGTTCCACTTTCAGCCCTGCATCGGCATAGTAGCCTTGCTGCTCAGCGGCGTAATAACCGGCGAACTGAAAACCATGCTGCCATTTCAGCTGCAAGCGGACTTTTTCCGCCGCAAACAACACCCCTACCGGCCAGCACAGTAACAGCAGCAGTATCCAGCAGAAGCGGCTACTCACCGATATCCTCGAACCATAAGGCTGGCTGAGCGGCAATAAACGCCGTCATC
>CAMLNG010000412.1 GCA_946481195.1 uncultured Chromatiaceae bacterium | reverse complement strand
TTATCCTTGTTGGCATTGTCTGCGTTTTCGGATCTGCGCTGTTGTCACTTCGTCAAAGGTACATCTTCTTTGTGGTGCTGGGTTATCTGGTGCTGGCTTCAAGCTGGATTTTTTTATCTGACCAGCTCCTGCTTTTGCTGATCCAACCGGAGCAACTGCTCAAATTCTCCATGCTTAAAGGCATGTTGTTTGTGCTGATTAGTGCCACAGGGCTAACCCTGGTTTTGAAAAATGTGCCGGCACCGCAGGGCGCAGAGCCCACCATACTCCCGCTTAACCACAGACAAAGCCAGCTCCGCGATTATGTATTGGCAGCTGTCCTGGTCGGCATGATGCTTTGGTTCAGGTTGTTATTGCCTATCGATGTTGCTTCCAAACCAATGATGATTTTGCAGTTGTTTCCGGTCATTCTGGCGGCAGTCTTCGGCGGTTTTGGCCCCGGTATGTTTGCAACATTGCTGTCAGCTTTGGCAGTCGGCTGGATTGTCCGGCACACGTTGAGTGGCCCGGAGCAAAGTGTGTATGTGCAGCTGCAATGGTTGTTTCTGCTGATTAATGGCCTGACGGTCAGCTGGTTGTGCCAGCTACTGCGTAACAGAACCCGGCATGTTGGTCAGCAACAGCGTTTATTGGATGCAGTGATTGAAGGCACTGACGATGTTATTTTTACTAAGGATCAGGCCGGGCGCTATCAGCTGGTGAATCAGGCCGCCTGCCGTGCTTTTGGCCGCGATGCCAGTCAGATTATCGGTCGTACCGATATCGAATTATTAGATCCGGCGCAGACGGTTTATTGGCAACAAAACGACGCCAAAGTCCGGCAACAACAGCAGGTGATGCATTTTCAGGAACAGTTGCAGCAGGCCGACGGCAGCAGCAAGCTCTATTCAGTCAGTAAAGGACCCTTATTTGACCATCGTCAGCAGTTAAGCGGCACCTTTGGCATTGCCCGCGATATCACATCAATGGTCAGTCAGAAGCGTTTGCTGCAACGTGTACTGGAAGGCTCAGAACAGGGTTTTTGGGAATGGGACCTGCAACAACAGCGGATGCAGGTCAGTGCGCGCTTTGAAACCATGTTGGGCTATCAGCCCGGTGAGATGGATGTGCGGCCGGATAACTGGCCACAGCTTGTCCACCCGGAAGATTTTGCCGCTGTACACCAGTCGCTTGAACAGCATCTGCAAGGCCTGGCGCCGCTGCATGAAGTCGAATTCCGCGCGCGCTGTAAAGACGGCAGCTGGCGCTGGGTATTGACCCGCGGCAAAGTGGTGACCCACACGGCTGACGGCGCACCGTTGCAATTAGCCGGCACTCATACTGACATCCAGCAGCGCCGGCATAATGAAGAAACCTTGCGGCTGGCCGAGCTGATGTTTGCCGGCAGTTATGACGGCATGATGCTGGTGGATGCGCAGAACAGAATCATTCGGGTCAATCCGGCGTTCTGCCGGATCACCGGGTACAGTGCGACCGAAGTGCAGGGGTTGTCGCCGCGGATTTTGTCCTCAGGCTTACACGAAAAGAACTATTACCAGCAAATGTGGCAGCAGCTACAGCAACATGGTTTCTGGCGTGGCGAAATCATCAATAAACGCAAAGATGGTTCGGTGTACACCGAAATGCTGTCCATTTCCGCAGTCCGCGACGCTGATGGTCAGGTGCGGCAGTACATCGGTATTTTCGCAGATATCAGTCAGCTCAAAGCCCATGCCGCCGAACTGGATAAAGTGGCGAATTTTGATGCTTTAACCGGCTTGCCCAACCGGCGTTTGTTGCTAACCCGCTTTAATCAGACGCTGATCAGGGCGTTACAAACAGGGCAGCGCTGTGCCGCTTGTCTGATTGACATCGATGGCTTTAAGCAGATTAACGAAGCGCATGGCAGCGCCTTTGGTGACCGGGTCCTGTTGGCGCTGAGCCATCAGCTACAGGCGGCGCTCCGCCATGATGATACGCTGGCACGCCTTGGCGGCGATGAGTTTGTCGTGTTGTTATCCGATATGCCGGCGCTGCCGGAGGGTAATCATATCGTCAAACGCCTGCTGCAGGCGGTCAATCGCCCGTTAGTGCTGGATAACCACGAAATTGCATTAACCTGCAGTATCGGTGTCAGCTTATATCCGGATGACAATGCTGACCCGGATACCTTGTTGCGCCACGCAGACAAGGCGATGTATCAGGCCAAAGAAGCAGGCCGCAATCGTATCCAGTGGTTTGATCCAGAACACGAGCGCGAAGCACAGGAACACCGGATGATGCTGGAGCAATTGCAGGACGCATTGCAGCAGAATCAGTTTGTATTGTTTTACCAGCCCAAAGTGAATTTACGCAGCGGTGCCGTCGTTGGCGTGGAAGCGCTGATCCGCTGGCAGCACCCGCAGCGCGGTTTATTGTCGCCGGCGGCATTTTTGCCTTTTATCGAAGGCAGCGAACTGGAAAGTCAGTTTGGCCAGTTTGTGTTACATGCCGGCATTATGCAGGCCGACAGCTGGCTGGCGGAAGGCATTCATCTGGAAGTGGGCATTAATATCAGTGCCAGCCATTTACTCAATGCTGACTTTGCCAGGCAGTTGTCTGAATTGTTACAGCATTATCCAAACCTGAGCCCGGGGCAAATTGAACTGGAGATCCTGGAAAGTACCGCCATCCGTGATTTAGCCGCAGCACGCGAAGCCTTGGTCCGCTGTCAGGGCTTTGGTGTACGTTTTGCGCTGGATGATTTTGGTACCGGCTACTCATCATTAACTTATTTGCGTCAGCTGCCGGTCCACAGCCTGAAAATTGACCAGAGTTTTGTCCGCGACATGCTGGAAGACCCGGATGATCACAATATCGTCGCTGGTGTCGTGCAGCTGGCGCAGGTGTTTGACCGCAGTGTGATTGCTGAAGGCGTGGAAACGATGGCGCACGCAAAAGCCTTGTTAAGTATTGGCTGTGAGCTGGCACAAGGTTATGGTGTCGCCAGACCGATGCCGGCTGCCGAAGTCGCTGGCTGGATCCGGCACTGGCAGAGTACACAACCATGGCGCCAGTTACAGCAGAGTGACAGCTGAGTCCGTCAGGCCTTTTCAATAGACTGTTGTGACGCACTCTTGCGACAAAGCGTGCTGCAATTGCGTAACTTTTTGTTATCATCGGACTGATTCAGCAGACCGTGAAAATCTCAGGAGATGGTAATGAAAGGATGGACAACAAGCAGCGTGACGCTACTCTCTCTGGCACTGCTCAGTGCTTGTGGCGGAGGTGGAACCAGTGGCGGTTCGACCAATACTGGCACAACACCGGGCACCGGCACTACGACACCAACAACCCCCAGTTGGGTGGCCGGTCAATATGCCGCGGAGTCGACGCTGCAGAACTTCTGTGCGACGCCACGCAGCGGGATAGACCCATTCAGTAACAGCGCATACCCGGACAAAGCCGGCACTGCCATGCATGAAAAGCTCTGGCTGCGTTCGTGGAGCAACAGAACTTACCTGTGGTACAAAGAATTACCAGATCTGGACCCGGCCGCTTACAGCACTTTGGCCTATTTTGACCTGCTGAAAACCAGCAACAAAACCGATTCCGGCGCCGCTAAAGACAACTTCCATTTTTATCAGGATACTGCCGAATACAAAAAGCAGACGCAGTCTGCTGTCACCAGCGGTT
>CAMLNG010000411.1 GCA_946481195.1 uncultured Chromatiaceae bacterium | reverse complement strand
CAGTCAACTTGCGTTGGTATCGGTGGTGACCCAATCCCAGGTTCTAACTTCATCGACATCCTGAAGTTGTTCCAGGAAGATCCACAGACTGAAGCCATCATCATGATCGGTGAGATCGGTGGTACTGCTGAAGAAGAAGCGGCTGCTTATATCAAAGCACACGTGACGAAGCCAGTTGTGTCTTACATCGCCGGTGTCACAGCACCAGCTGGTAAGCGCATGGGCCACGCCGGCGCTATCATCTCTGGTGGTAAAGGTACAGCTGACGATAAGTTCCGCGCGCTGGAAGATGCAGGCGTGAAAACTGTGCGTTCACTGGCCGACATTGGTAAAGCACTGCGTGAACTGACTGGCTGGTAATAGCTGGTTCGTTTTGAAGTGTTGAAAAACCCGTCCTTGCGACGGGTTTTTTATCTGCTGTCCAACAGAGTTTGGTAGGTGGGTGCAAGCCCAGCGCGCTGCGCTTGCCGGTACCTACAGTTTTTTACTAACGGATGTTGTTGTCAGCATGGAGTCTCAGCCAGCCAGCGATTTGGCAACCGGCAACACAACGCAAAACCATGGGGCAACGGTAGCGCCTTAATCTCCCCCTGTAACGCCACAGTCACCAGGTTGTACACCAGATTGAGGCCAAGTCCGGTGTGGCCACTGCTGCGGCTGGTGGTAAAAAAGGGTTCAAATACTTTATCCGGTGAGCCTTGCACAAAACCAACGCCGTCGTCCTGATACAGCAGCTCAAAGTGAGTTTCACCTAAGCGGATACGAAGCTCAATGCAGCCGCTGTCCCGGCCACAAAAAGCATGCAGTAGGGCATTGTTCAACAGTTCAATCAACAGTAACTGAAAATGCTGCACGTCAGCATGTAGCATCAGATCGGTGTCGGCATAATTCAGTCGGATGTGTTGTTGCTGTATTTTTGAGCTGAGCAGGGTGCTGATATCGGCAATCAGCAAGCGCAAATTAAAGTCGGTTAACGCATCACTGTGACCAACCGCCAGTTGCTTAAAGTTCTGCACCAGTGCGGCACAACGTTCGATGTTATGGGCTGCCAGCGTGATGACTTCAGCATTGGTTGTCAGATATTGCTGTAGATCCTGCCGGGTCAGGCCTTGTTGCAGTTTGGTTTGAAACTCGGTGGTCTTTTCCTGCGAAAGGCTGATAGCAGTGGTCAGAATACCCAGTGGGGTGTTGAGCTCATGCGCCAGACCCGCCACCATGCCGGCGATGGCCGCCATTTTTTCTGAAGTTATCAGTTCTTGTTGAGTTTGTTGTAGTTGCTGATAAGACCTGGCGAGTTCGGCTGACCACCGTTCAGCCTGTGCTCTTTTCCGCTGCTGCAGTCGTATCAGGGCAAACAGCAGCATAATCACAGTACCGGTTGCCGCTGCGATCATCCAGCTGATGCGGGTCTGGTGCGCATTTTTCAGCGCATTGACTTCTACTTTTTGTCGCAGCTCTGACAAATCCTGTTGATGTTGCAAACTGTCAATTTGCGCCCTGAGCGCTAATGCCTGATCTTGGGCGGCTTCATTATGATAAATCTTGTAGTAGGTCAGGTGTTGCTGTAGCGATGCAAGCGCAGCAGCAGTGCGGCCGCTTTGCTGCTCTAACTGGCTCTGCAGTAAATATCCGTCAGAAAGCTGCTGATTTAAATGATGTTTATTTGCCAGTTTCAGTGCATTTGCCAGATATTGTGCTGCCAGATGTTGCTGTTGTTGCTGTGCGGTAATTTGCGCCAGCATCAGATACACGGCACTGAGGTAATATGGGTCATCACGCTGCTGATAACCGGCGAGGGCTTCAAGCGCCAAAGGTAGCGCCTGTGGATATTGCTGCAGCGCGACAAAACAGCGTGCCAGATTCATCCGGGCATAAAGCAAGTCTGCGCTCTCGAATGCAGGGTCTGTCATTGCCGCCTGTAATATTGGCAGTGCGTCCGCGGGGCGGCCCATGTCCAGGTAAAGTGTACTGAGGTTGTTGGCGATATTGACCCGCAGATAAGGTAGTTGTTGTGATTCATTCAGTTCGCGGGCTTTGAGCAGCAGTGGCAACGCCGTCTCATTCTGGCCGGTATACATCGCCTGCATTGCGGTATAAATGCGGGTGGTGATTTGTCGCTCTGGCTGGTGATAAGTGGTCGCCTGCTGTAACGCCTGTTTCAGCATTTTGCTGGCTTTGGCATGTTCACCCCGGCGCATGGCGATGTAGCCGCTGATCTCTAAAGAACGGGTGGTCCGTGCCGGCTCAGTCGCCTGTATTTCGTTCCGCCAGTGTTCCAGTAAAGTTTCGGCAGCGCTGTGCTCAGACAAAATCAGCAGATTATAAGCTTTCATGTTAATCAGCTGCTCACGTAAATCGGTATCGGCTGTTGGCACCTGACTCAGCCACTGGTCAATCAGCACATTGGTTTCACGCGGATGAGATTTACTCTGCGCCTGTAGTTGTTGCAATTTGCCGTGCCACGGCGGCGAGTCTGCAAAGAGCAGGGCCGACAGGCACAGGCACACACAGACCCATGCGGTTGCAGCACAGCGCCATATTAGTTGTTTGTTGATCATGCATGTCCGCCCAGTACCTGCTGCGAGCAATCCGGTTGCGGCGCGTGAATACTCCCTGAGCCTGAGAGATCCTGAATTCTTATAACAAAACATAGCGGAAATTCAGCGAAGAGGCGTTGTCGCTCGCAAGCTGATCCGCACTTAACCTGTATTTTGGTTATTGGTCTCAGTCTGACTATATTTCTCTGGCACTCCCGCTGTTTAATCAGAAAAAGCTGTTTTCTTTATCTAACCAAGAGTCTTGCAATGAAACATAAAGTCTTTTTACTGTCAGCCCTGATGCTGAGTATGCCGCTGCTGACAGTTCAGGCCGCTGAGCCAGCCCCTGCCAGCCACAACCGTCAAATTGATGTTGATGCTGTCGTCGTCACCAAACATCAGGCTGAAGTGAATAATGTCAGCTTCCCATATACCGCCGAAACCGGCACCCAGCCGGTGTGGGATGAAGAAGGTAATCCAACGGCCACTTTGTTTTATACCTACTACGAACGCTCTGACGTCAAAGACAGGTCCAAGCGGCCTTTGTTGATTTCCTTTAACGGCGGTCCGGGTTCGGCATCAGTCTGGATGCAAATCGCCTACACCGGGCCACGCGCGCTGAATGTTGACAGCGAAGGTTACCCACTGCAGCCATATGGCACCAAAGACAACCCATATTCAGTGTTGGATACCGCGGATATCGTGTTCGTTAACCCGGTGAATACCGCTTATTCGCGTGTGTTGCCGGGTAAAGACGGTAAAATGCCATCGCGCGACGCTCAGCAAAAAATGTTTTTTGGCGTCAATGAAGACGTGAACTACCTGTCCTCCTGGATAGAGACTTTTGTCAGCCGCCATCAGCGCTGGCCATCACCGAAGTTTTTGATTGGCGAAAGCTATGGCACCACGCGCGTTTCTGGTTTAGCCCTGGCGCTGCAAAACAAAGAATGGATGTATTTAAACGGCGTGATTTTGGTATCGCCGACCGAGCTTGGCATCAAACGCGAAGGCCCGGTGGATGTGGCAAATCGTCTGCCGTATTACACCGCTACGGCCTGGTACCACAAAAAATTATCGCCTGAGCTGCAGCAGCTGGACCTGATGGAAGTGCTGGCGCAATCTGAGCAATTTACGCTGAATAGCTACTTGCCGCATC
>CAMLNG010000410.1 GCA_946481195.1 uncultured Chromatiaceae bacterium | reverse complement strand
GGGCTTTTTGCACACCCGCGACATTATGCGGCTGGTGCTGAAAGACCAGCTGAATAAGGCCAGTCTGCTGCGGGCTGTGCACGATATCTACTTTATTCCGGAAGGCACCAGCCTGAATACTCAGCTGGTTAAATTCCAGCATTCAAAGGAACGGATTGGCCTGGTCGTTGATGAATTTGGCGATATTCAGGGCCTGGTCACGCTGGAAGATATTCTGGAAGAAGTGGTTGGCGAATTCACCACAGATACCGCCGAAGAGAACAGCGAAGAAATCAAAGCACAACCCGATGGGTCTTATCTGGTTGAAGGCAGTGTGAACCTGCGTGATTTAAACCGCGAACTGCAGCTTAATTTTCCGACAGACGGACCCAAAACACTGAACGGCTTAATCCTTGAATATCTGGAAGATATTCCACAATCGAATCTGAGTCTGAAACTGTTAGGACACCCGCTGGAAATTATCGCGGTACAAGACAATATGATAAGTCTGGTGCGATTACACCCCCACCTGCATCAAGATTAATGCTTTAAAAGCAAAGACTTGCAAATTAATTTAAAAAAATACAAATTTTTCTGAACTTTCTTCAGACTGTTTCGTCTGACTATTTGAAAGGATTCTGCCAAGTTTTTGTTTTCATCCCTGGATTCTCCCTATCCTTAGTTTGCGGCCACTGATGTGGCCGTTTTTTTGTCTGCAGTTTCTGCCGGAACACAAACAAAACCCGCCGGTTGGCGGGTTGGTATTCACTGAAATCAGTAGTTCTGTCAGCAGGGTTTTTCTGCGAAATACTGCTGCAGGTACTCGGTAAAACCCACAGTGTCGGCCGCTTCAATTTGTTGCTGCTCTGCCAGCGAATCCGCCGCCATCCGGCTAAAATCTTCCGGCTGATAATATTGGTAGTCACCGGCAAGTAATTGCTGACGATATAAATCCGCCAGTTGCAGATCAACAGCAGTACAATCCTGCTGGTTAGCCTGCAATAGCGCCAGCATTTTGCCTGACAAAGTCCGGGTCGGGTCAAGCAGTCCAAGATAATGCTGTTTCAGTACCGCCTGATAAGAGCGCTCCTCATCACCGGCACTTTGGTACGCTTCGTCGAGCCAGGCGGCGATCGGCGACAGTTCTGCAAAAATTTCTTCTGCCCAATCCTGCATCAGTCTGGGCTGCCCATTCTGATCTAACTCCAGGTTCAGCCTGCGGCCGTCGGTCACCACTTTTTTCAGGTTCTGCTCTGTGACAGCTTGCGCAGGAGCGTCCAATTCCGGGCTGTCTTCCAACAGGCAATACAGCAGGAACAAATCTAAAAACCGCATCTGCGTGGCCGTGATCCCGACTGCACAAAACGGATTGACATCCAAAGCCCGCACTTCGATATATTCAACACCCCGTTTGGCCAGCGCACAGGTTGGCCGTTCACCGCTTTTGATGGTGCGCTTTGGCCTGATTGTCGAGTAAAACTCATTTTCAATCTGCAGGATATTGCCATTCAACTGTTGATACTGACCGTCTTTCTCAAGCCCGATAGCATCATATTCTGGCGAAGGTGTTGTAATGGCCTGATGCAGTCCGCGGATATAGTCCGGCAGGCTGTTATAAGTAATCGCCAGACTGGATTGGGCACTGTTGGTATACCCTAGGTCGCTCATCCGCAATGAGGTGGCATAAGGCAGGTAGAGTGTACCTTTACCCAACGTCTGAAAACTGTATTTACTCTGACGGCCTTGCAAAAACGACTGACACATCGCAGGCGATGCGCCAAACAGATACACAATAAGCCAGACATACCTTTTGTAGTTTCTGATCAAGTGCAGGTACTGCGCCGAAATGAAGTCCTGCAATGGCTGGGTATCACCCAGTAATTGCTGGTAACCGGCCCAGAAAGTTTCCGGAATAGAGAAGTTAAAATGCACACCGCTGATCGCCTGCATCATACTGCCATAGCGGTTTTTCAGCCCCTGGCGATACAGTGTTTTCATTTTGCCGACGTTAGATTCACCATAATACGCCAGCCGGATTTCATCCTGGTGCTGGATAAAACCGGGCATACTGCCTGCACCAAGACGCTCTTCACCCAGCTGGCGCATAGCAAAACGGTGAATATCAGTCAGTTGCGCGATTGTGGTTTCGATACTGTCCGTTGCCGGCGTGATGAACTCTAATAATGCTTCAGAAAAATCAGTGGTAATGAGCGGATGCGTTAAAGCTGATCCCAAAGCCAGCGGATGGTCTTGTTGTGACAAAGTTCCGTCCGGCTTTAGCCGCAGTGTTTCACGTTCTATCCCGCGGCGAATACCAACAATATTTTGGTGCCACGGAGCTGCGCGCACAGCGGCGATACGGGAAGTAAACAGCTGACTCAATTGCAGTCCTTATCGGGTCTTTTTAACAGCCCTGAAATATAACGGCGGCAGCAATGCTGCAAAGATGTTCCCTATCATTGGGGAGGCGGAAATAAAAAACAAGGGGTGCCAGTTATTCCTCTTCTTCCTGTTGGCGGCGTTTGAATTGCTGGCGCTGTACTATCAAGCGCATGATATCTTTCCAGGAAACAATACCGAGTAACTTCTGCTGCGGGTTGGTGACCAGTAAACAGCTGATATTCCGCTCTACCAATAAAGTAGCGGCGGCAATCACTGCAGTGTCGGGACTGATACAAACCACGGGGCTGGTCATAATAGACCGCACTTTGCGGCCATTTTCAAAGAGTTGCGCAGTCTGTGCTGAGGCTGAGTCAGCCACCGGACTTAACGCTTTGTAAAAGTCCTTCACGGAAACAATGCCAATCACCCGCTGCATGCTGTCCACCACAGGTACATGCTGAAAGTGCGCTTCAGTAAATACTGTACGTAAACTGGCTAATGAGGCATCTGCAGTTGTCACTACGACTTTTTTCGACATAATGGCTTCAATTGACATCTGAACCTCCGACCAATTTCACTTAATAATCATTACTCTAGCATTTTAGGACAGCAAATCACATAATGAACAGACTGCGGAAAATTCATCGTTAGCGCTGGCTGATAATTCAGGTACACTGGATGACAGGCAGAAAAAACCAAGGACTTCATCATGCAACTGACACGACTATGTAGTGTGTTGTCTGCCACTTTGCTGATATTTAGCCTGCAGGCACAGGAATACTATCGCTGGCAGGACCAACATGGCCAGTTGCATGTCAGTCAGGTCCCACCACCGGCCGGTGTTGATTATGAAATCTGGTCATTAGACCCGAAGCAACCCCCGCAAAGTGTCAAAGTACAGAAACAACCTGCAAAGTCGGCCACAGCGGCCCCTGTAACCGCAGCCCAGGTCAGTGCGCTGCAACAACAGGTCGAACAGGTCAATGCAAAGCTAAAAGTACAAAATTGCGCGCAAGCCCGTGAAAACAAAAAGCGACTGGAAGCTCAGGCCCCGGTCGCTTTTAACAATGCCGATGGAAAAACAGTTCCTTTAAGTGACGAGATGCGTGCAGAACAATTACAACTGGCTATGAAGCATATCGCTGAATTTTGTTCAGCAGTTCAAGACTGACACGCCACTCCCCATGCTGAAGCTACAGCATGGGGCTATAACGCTTTTAGTTCAGCGGCTGACTGCTGATCACCATCTGACCATCAGCCACATCGACCCTAATCAAACTGTTGGGTGCAATGTTGCCACGCAACAGGCTTTGTGCCAGCGCGTTTTCAACAT
>CAMLNG010000409.1 GCA_946481195.1 uncultured Chromatiaceae bacterium | reverse complement strand
TATTGAGTTCGTTGAAATTTATCAGCCAATGACCGACACCCAGGCGGCCGGTCAGGCAGACCGTTGTCTCGATTGCGGCAACCCGTATTGCGAATGGAAATGCCCGGTGCATAACTACATTCCGCAGTGGCTGAAGCTGGCCAATGACGGCCGTATTGTGGAAGCCGCTGAGCTGTCGCACAAAACCAACTCGCTGCCGGAAGTTTGTGGCCGGGTTTGTCCGCAGGACCGGCTATGCGAAGGTGCCTGTACGCTGAACGAAGGTTTTGGCGCCGTCACTATCGGCTCAATTGAGAAGTACATCACCGACAAAGCTTTTGAGATGGGCTGGCGGCCGGATTTGTCTGCTGTCGTCAAGACCGATAAAAAAGTTGCAGTCATTGGCGCAGGCCCTGCAGGCCTGGCTTGTGCCGACGTGTTAATCCGTAACGGCGTGTCACCCGTGGTGTTTGATAAATATCCGGAAATTGGTGGCCTGCTGACCTTTGGTATTCCGCCATTTAAGCTGGAAAAAGACGTGTTGAAACTGCGCCGTGAAATTTTCACTGCGATGGGCATTGAGTTCCGCCTCAATACCACTGTCGGCGTTGACGTCAGCTTCGACAGCTTGCTGGAACAATATGATGCGGTATTCCTGGCTCTAGGTACTTACACGCCGATGCAAGGCGGCCTTGCCAACGAAAACGCCCCGGGTGTTTATGAAGCGCTGCCGTATTTAATCGGTAACGTGAATAATCTGCACGGCTGGACCACAGAACATCCGTTTGTCGATTTAAAAGGCAAAAAAGTGGTGGTGTTAGGTGGTGGTGATACCGCGATGGACTGCGTGCGCACCGCCATTCGTCAGGGCGCCAGCAAAGTGATTTGTGCTTATCGCCGGGACGAGGCCAACATGCCGGGTTCACGCCGTGAAGTACAAAATGCGCGGGAAGAAGGCGTTGAGTTCATGTTTAACCTGCAGCCGCTTGGTATTGAAGTCAATGCAGAAGGCGCAGCTGTCGGCGTCAAAGTGGTCACTACCGCTTTGGGTGCACCGGATGCGAAAGGCCGCCGTTCACCGGAGCCGGTGGCAGGTTCTGAGCAAGTGTTGGATGCTGATGCTGTTATTGTCGCCTTTGGTTTCCAGCCAAGCCCGCCAAAATGGCTGGCGGAGCAAGGTGTTGCGCTTGATAGTAAAGGTCGGGTTGTCGCAGCAGAAGATAGTCTGTTCCCGTTGCAAACCAGCCAACAGAAAATCTTCGCCGGTGGCGACATGGTGCGCGGTTCTGACTTAGTGGTCACAGCTATTGCCCAAGGACGCAAAGCCGCAGAGGGCATTCTGGATTATCTGGCAGTTTGAAAGACAGTAGGCTCGACATCGCCGAAAAGCTCTGGGCACCACGTGCCTGCATTTTCGGCGTATCGTCCTTCCATGGACATAAAAAAACCCGGCAAACCGGGTTTTTTCTTAGCAGTACAAATTAAGCACGTTTACGTAAACGCAGAGCCAGTAAACCTAAGCCCAGCAGTGCAGCAGAAGCTGGTGCCGGAACGCCAGGAGTTGGTGGCAGGCTGCCTTCATCGATCAGTGCGTATTTCACCTGACCACCTGCAACCAGATATTCACCGTAACCGTTACCCCAGAATTGCACTTTAGAGAATGAGCCACTGTCATCAAAAGCAGCAACGAAAATTTCGTGTACCAGGTCGCCGAATTTGTTTTTGAATTGACCGTCTGCTTCTGTAGTGGCAGAAGCAACCAGAATCGGTGCGCCATTATCAAAAGAGATAAACAGATCTGTGGTTGGGTTGTGACAGCAAGTCGCCCAGTCACCCACTTCGAAACCAAAAGAGTTAATTGGGTTGTCAAAAGTAAAAGTGATACCACTGATTTTTGAACCTAAAGTATCACGTGATGGATCGTTTGGGCTGATATCAATAGTGTTACCAGACATAGTACCGTAACCACCAACTGACATCCAGTTGCCATTTGTGCGGGAGATTGAATAGTCGCCACGGTCGATCACTGTACCACTCATCAGATCGGTCCAAATGTCGGTCTTTACAGTACCGCCGGCGTTGATGACTGTGGTGTTGAATTTAGCTGAACCTGTTGGGATCCCTTCAAACACAGTTGCAATAGTGGCTTGAGCAGAAGAAGCGGCTAACAGCAATGCAGCTGCGAATAACTTAGATTTCACGATTAATGTTCCTTGTCATTGGTTAGTAAAGCGAGCTCAATAAGCAGAAATTGTGCCATCACAATTTAACTATTTAACTCATATAGTTAACCATTAATTAGCTGAACCTATTTTAGCAACTTGTAAAAATATCAGACGAAAAACTTCATATTGTAAACAGGGTGAGTTTGAAAAAACCGTTTAGTTGCGCATCGAAAAAATAACACAACATCTGCTGCAACTCTGTCATTGTTGGAATGTAATTTTTTTGTGAATTCAATTTTGGCGTGTTAGGGTAAGAACCTAGCACAGGAGATTGATATGTCTTTGATTCGTTTATCATCGCTCGTTATGACAGTTGCCACAGCCCTGGCCTTTTCTGCACAAAGCGCTGAACTGGCACGATTATCATTGTCACAAGCTCAGCAATTGCAACAGCAAGGCAAACTCAGTTCAGAAGCTCTGACACGCTATTATCTGAATCAAATCGCCACGCTGGATAAACAAGGTCCTGCCCTGCATGCCATGACCGATATGGATCCTACAGCACTGACACAGGCCCAAATACTGGATGCCGAAAGGAAAGCAGGAAAAGTTCGCGGCCCGCTACATGGTATCCCTGTTGTACTCAAAGCCAACATCGCCACGGCAGACCAATTGCCAACTACGGCCGGGGCCCTGGTGCTGAAAGACTTTAAAACCAGTCAGGACGCCAGCTTAGTCCGGCAACTACGCGAGGCTGGCGTTGTGATCCTTGGCAAAACCAATTTATCAGAATGGGCAAACTTTCGTGGTGAGGGCTCAGCCAGTGGCTGGTCCGCGCTGGGCGGCCAAACTAAAAACCCTTATGTATTGAGCCAAAGCCCCTGTGGTTCCAGTTCTGGTTCTGGTGTTGCTGTCGCGGCCGATTTAACCTTGCTAGCTGTCGGTACTGAAACGGATGGTTCTATTACCTGCCCTGCGGCAATCAACAACGTCGTTGGCATCAAACCAACACATGGCGCTGTATCAGGCCATGGCATCATTCCTATCGCCAGTTCGCAGGACATCGCCGGCCCTATGACCCGCAATGTTGCAGATGCAGCCGCGCTGTTACAGGTGATTGCTACACCAGAAGCGCAACAACGTTATGGCGACCTGAACACTGCTGTTGGCCGGCAAACGGTCAGGCAAGTGGTATTAGTACGGCATTATGACAAAGACTTTCCAGCCGTTGCAGCCATGCTTAATCAGTTAAAACAGCAACTGACGGCTTTAGGCGTCACAGTCAAAGAGCGTCAGGTCTGGCAGTTGGCAGATGCCGTTTACCAGGATGAGTTTAAAGTCTTAGTCTATGAATATAAAAGAGATTTAAATCAGTGGCTGCTGGATTTTAACGCCCCACCGCCAGCAAAAGATATCAACAGCATCATCGCGTTTAACAAGCAACAAGGCAAAACCGCCCTGGCTTTTTTTGGTCAGCAGTATCTGGAACAGGCGCAGGCCATAGATCTGGACAAACAAAAGGCTGATTACCAGCAAGCACGACAAAACTCTC
>CAMLNG010000408.1 GCA_946481195.1 uncultured Chromatiaceae bacterium | reverse complement strand
CACAGTAATTTGCCCTGCTGTGCCACCAGCACAATACCGCTGAACGGCAGTTGCGACCGTGGCCCGGCCGGTTGCATGGCTTTATCCAGCGCTGCTTTGTCCAGCTGCAATACCGGCGTTGTCGCCTGCGCGGGGCAGCTGAATAACAGGGAAATCCCTGTGATCAGGCTACAGCAGAAAATAACCTTGAGATGTCGCATCGCCGAACTCCTTATCCACGCGAAGAGCAGACTAGATCAGGCGTTTCAGCACCATATCCACGCCAACCCCTTTGATTTTCGCCAGTAGCTTTTGCACCGGCTCCGGGTAATCGCGCATCATTTCAATCTGACTGAAGTGACTGATCCGCTGGGTGTTGAGGAAAATTTGCTGCTGCTCATGCGACAGCTGAGCCTGCAATTGCCCCAGTTCATCTTCCACCAGAATGCCGTTTTCATAATCGAGCGCAAAAGCACGTGGATTCAGGTTGTGACCGGTGAACAGATGACGGCGGCCATCGACGCTGACGCCTTTTAAGTGATAGCTGTTGTCTTCATGTTTCCACAGCCGGATATCCAGCAGTCCATGGTCGATAAAGCTTTGATTACGCTTCACAAATTTACGCAGAATGGTTTCATACAAATAAGGCAGACCACCAATCCGGCTAAACTTTTGTGTCGGCGGAATATAAAAGTCGTTGGCAGTTTTGTCACCGACCACAATGGTCACTTTAACGCCACGTTTAAGGCATTTACGCAGTGCCCGCGCCAGCACCGGCGGCGGATTAAAATACGGCGTATAAATCAGCACTTCTTTTTCCGCCAGCGCCAGAATCGCCAGCAAGGTCTGATTCAGCTGGTTTTTCAGCCGACCCATGCCCATCAATAAACTGGCACGCAGTGGGGCCGACGATTTACCGCTTTGTGGATAACGATTGGCGCGGGCGTGTTTCAGCCAGCTGCGGTGATGCGGTTTGTAATGTTGTGCCAGTTGCGGGTCGTCTGATAACAGACTTTGCACCACTTGCTCCTGGTCGAGGATTTGCTGGTGCCCGGCAACAAAAGCGTCGGCCAGCGGCTGATTGTGAATGAGCAGATAACGGTCCGCGCGATAACGCACCGGCACGCCCATGTAGACGTTATTCAGCGATGCACCGGAATACAGCAGTGTGTCGTCAAACACAAAACCTTTTAAGTGCAGCACGCCAAAGAGTTCACGCCGTTTGACCGGCACGCCGAGAATTTGAATTTGCACCTGATACTGCGCGGCAATTTCGCGGTAAAAATCGGCGTTGGTTTTCATCCCGCTCTGGCCAATCAGGCCGCGGCGTGCACGGTGAAAATCGACATACACGCGGATATCCAGCTGGGGATTTTGTTGTTTGGCCTGATACAAGGCATGTAACACGGCTTCACCGGCCTCGTCGGCCTGCAGATATAACGCGGTCAGCACAATACGGCGGCGTGCAGAGGCAATCAGTGCCAGCACTTTATCTTTGTATTCAGTCGCGTGACATAACACTTCGACTGCGGCTGCTTCAAACGCCGTGGCCGGTAATGCAGCTAAACGGCGTTTGTTCAACATCTGTTCTAACATAGGTCCGTGGATCCCTGCGAGTATGTATCGGGTCATGCCGGTTTCTGTGACCGGCTGCAGATCATCTGATCAAAGAGCTGCCGTATTATGCGGGAAAGCGGGCACGCTGGCAAAGCAGTGCCCGCTTTGTAGTCAAAACGTCAGGCCTGCAATCGGTTAATCAGGCCGTGCCGTCAAAGGTCAGGCCGTACCGCCGACGGTCATGCTGTCCAGTTTCAGCGTGGGCTGGCCGACGCCAACCGGCACACTCTGGCCCTGTTTGCCGCAAACACCAACTCCGGCGTCCAGCTTCAGGTCGTGACCAACCATCGACACTTTCTGCATCGCTTCCGGGCCGTTGCCAATTAACGTGGCCCCTTTAATTGGCGCGGTGATTTTGCCGTCTTCAATCAGATAAGCTTCACTGGCGGAGAACACAAACTTGCCTGAGGTGATGTCAACCTGACCACCACCGAAATTCGGCGCATAAATGCCTTTTTTCACCGAAGCGATAATTTCTTCCGGCGCATATTCACCGGCCAGCATATAAGTGTTGGTCATCCGTGGCATTGGCAGATGGGCGAATGATTCGCGGCGGCCGTTGCCGGTGGCCGGCACATTCATCAGCATCGCATTGTGTTTATCCTGGATGTAACCTTTTAAAATACCGTTTTCGATCAGCACGTTATATTGGCCCGGTGTGCCTTCATCATCGATATTCAGCGAACCACGCCGGCCGGATAAAGTACCGTCGTCAACGATAGTGCAGTGTTTGGAAGCGACTTGTTCGCCGATGCGGCCAGAGAAAGTCGAAGCGCCTTTGCGGTTAAAGTCGCCCTCGAGGCCATGGCCGACCGCTTCGTGTAACAATACGCCGGGCCAGCCGGCACCAAGCACTACGGGCATCATACCGGCCGGCGCGTCAATGGCCGTCAGATTGACCTGAGCCTGACGTACCGCTTCACGGGCATAACTCATCCAGCGCGGTTCGCCGTCTAAATCTTCACTGAAATAAGCGTAACTGGTGCGGGCGCCACCACCGGCGCTGCCACGTTCACGCCGGCCATTGTGCTGCAGCAGCACTGAACAGTTCAGCCGTACCAGCGGGCGGATATCGGCGGCATAAGTGCCGTCGCTGGCCGCCACCAGCATTTCTTCATACACACCGGACAGGCTCACCATCACCTGCTCGGCGCGGCTGTCGAGCGTACGGATAAAAGCTTCAATCTGATGCAGCAGTGCAACTTTGTCGGTGTTGCTCAGGCTTTGCAGTGGCTCACACGGCAAATAAATCGCACTGTTGGCCGATTTGCTGAACGCTTTAACCTGACCTTGCTGGCCATGCGCCGCAATACCACGCGCAGCAGTAGCTGCCGTTTGCAGCGCTTGTTTGGAAATAGTATCGGCGTAGGCAAAACCGGCTTTTTCGCCGGTGACGGCGCGCACACCAACACCGCGTTCGATATTAAAAGAGCCGTCTTTAACCAGACCGTCTTCCAGCACCCAGGATTCATGCACGCTTGACTGAAAATACAAATCGGCGTAGTCCAGCTGGTGCGCGAACAGGAAACCCAGGCTCTGTGCCACGTCCTGATCGGTCAGATCGCTGGCTGCGATCAGATTTTGTTCCACGGCATTGAGCATCGCGATATTGGTCATAGCTTCTCACTAGTCATTTGGGTACAGATAAATTGATTATGCATCGCCAGCGGCATCTTGTGGCGGACTTTGGCCACTTCCTGCAGATCGATACGCACTGAAATCATCCCGGGTTCAGTACCGGCATCCGCCAGCACCTGGCCCCAGGGGTCGATGATCAGGCTATGGCCATAAGTCTGGCGACCATTGGCATGCGTGCCGGTTTGTGCCGGCGCCAGCACAAAACTCTGGGTTTCAATCGCGCGCGCCCGCAGCAGTGTATGCCAGTGTGCGGCGCCCGTCACTGTGGTAAAGGCTGACGGCAGACATAACAGATTCATGCCTTGCTGGCGCAAAAGAGCAAACAGGCCCGGAAAACGTACATCGTAACAAATGGCGAGGCCGGCTTTGACTGCACCTAAATCCGCTACTGTGACTTTTTCGCCCGGTTTAGTCGTCGCCGATTCGCGATAACTGGCGGTATTGTCGCTGACATCGGCGTCAAATAAATGAATTTTCTGGT
>CAMLNG010000407.1 GCA_946481195.1 uncultured Chromatiaceae bacterium | reverse complement strand
AACGCAAGCATTTTGCCATTCGGGCTGAACGCCACGCTAGTTACACCGTCACGATGTCCTATGAACGGTTGACCGATGGGCAGATGTGTCTCCACATCCCACAGGATAATCGCCTTATCCCCACCTCCTGACGCCAGCATTTTGCCATCCGGGCTGAATTGCGGCGTGCTGAAAGCGGCCAGCGCAATCACGCCAAATGGGATGGCGGTCCACAAAATCCACGGCCGGAATTTACCCCAGCGCGTTTGGGTGCGGTCCGCGATGATGCCCATGATTGGGTTAAAACAGGCGCCGATCAAACCGCCGGTAAAAATAATGGTCGCCGCAGCAGCCGGTGGGATCTGGTAGACATCGGTGTAGAAAAAGGCGAGAAATGTCATCAACGTCTGAAAAATCAGATTGGCCGCCAAATCGCCGAGGCTATAACCGATTTTCTCGGTCACGCTTAAATTCTGTCCTGCAGTTTGCATCGTCTGTTGCCTGTGTTTGAAAGTAGCGGTGCTGTGCCGGATGCCAGCGCCTGTTGTTATGTGAGTTGTTATGCTATTTGTACCGTTTTTCTCTTTTTATTCAATCTATTAGTGTGGTTTGCCAGCCAGAGCATCTGCTGCGGTCTTTGTCGCACGCTTCTGGAGTCCACAGCTAAACATGGTTCGACCGCCTTACCTTACAAGAACCACTTCGAGTCCGGTCTAACGGAATGTTTTGACAGAATTATCTTTTTTCACAATGCCGCTGTGCTTGGCAAACAGACGCCGTATGCTGGCAGCTGCGCAAATCAGCAGTACAACAAAAACAAGAGCAGACAAGGGGATACAGCATGGACCTGACAACAACACATCGACCGCCTGCCGCGGCGCCAGCAGCAGATGAAATAGCAGCCGACTCTTTGACAGAGAACGGCGCTTTAATTTTATTTATCAGCCTGGTGGCAACCATCGGTGGTTTTTTATTTGGTTTTGACAGTGGCGTGATTAACGGCACCGTCGATGGCCTGAAACTGGCGTTTCAGTCTGAAAGCGTCGGCACCGGTTTTAATGTCGCCAGTATGTTGCTGGGCTGTGCCGTCGGCGCTTATTTCGCCGGCCGGCTGGCGGATATTTATGGCCGCAAAGTGATTTTGTTGTGGTCGGCGGTGTTTTTTATCGTCAGTGCCTGGGGCTCCGGTATCGCCGACGGTTCGCTGGAGTTTGTGCTGTATCGCGTACTGGGCGGTTTTGCCGTCGGAGCGGCGTCGGTGATCACCCCGGCTTATATCGCCGAAGTGGCGCCGGCACGTTATCGCGGTATGCTCACCACTTTGCAGCAAATTGCCATCATTCTTGGCCTGTTTATGGCTTTTGTCAGCAATTACCTGTTAGCCGAATTTGCCGGTGCATCGACTGAACCGCTGTGGCTTGGCATAGACGCCTGGCGCTGGATGTTTTGGATGGAACTGCTGCCAGCCGTGTTGTTTTTACTGATGCTGCTGTTTATCCCGGAAAGCCCGCGCTTTTTGCTGTTAAAGGGCCGCGACGAAGCCGGCGCCAAAGTGCTGGAACGGCTGTATGGGCAGGCGGCAGCGCAGCGCAAAGTGCAGGATATTCGCGAGTCGCTGCAAGCCGACCACGCACCGCGCCTCAGCGACTTGCTGGACCCGGTGACCGGCAAATTGCGTAAACTGGTGTGGGTCGGCATTGGCCTTGCCAGTTTTCAGCAGCTGGTCGGGATTAATGTGGTGTTTTATTACGGCGCCGTGTTGTGGCAGGCGGTGGGCTTTTCCGAATCTGACGCCCTGATGATCAATGTGATCAGCGGCGGCATCAGTATCGCTGCTTGTGTGCTGACGCTGTTAGTGATTGACCGTATCGGCCGCAAGCCGCTGTTATTATGGGGTTCGGTCGGCATGACAGTGACGCTGGCGCTGGTCGTCTATGCCTTTGCCAATGCAGAGCAGGATACCGCCGGTAATTTGCTGCTTGGTGACTATGGCACCCTGGCGCTGATCAGTGCCAATGCCTATGTATTCTTCTTTAATCTGTCCTGGGGCCCGGTGATGTGGGTGATGCTCGGTGAGATGTTTCCGAACCAAATCCGCGGCGTGGGCCTTGCCGTCAGCGGCCTGGCACAGTGGCTATGTAACTTCCTGATCACAATGACCTTCCCGTTGCTGCTGACCGGTATTGGCTTGGCCGGCGCTTACGGTTTGTATGCACTCGGCGCGCTGTTGTCGGTATTTTTTGTACTGAAACTGGTGCATGAAACCAAAGGCAAAGAGCTGGAAGAGATGGAGTAACCCTGAACGGCCAGCCCCTAGCCGCTTCGTGCAGCGATTTCACATAACAGTTTGACCGCGCTCTGGTGCTGCTGGTTTTTATCAAAAGCCAGCACCAGTTCGCGCTTCAGTGCCGGGCCTTCTATGGCGCGGTACTGCAGGTCGGGGCGAAACTTCTGCATTTCAAAATCTGGCAACAGCGCACAGCCGATACCGGCACCGACCAGACCGATGGCGTATTCGATGGTATGAATATTGGCGCGAATTTGCGGTTTTATATTGGCTTTACTGAGCGCCAGCGCTACCTGATCCCAGGCTTCACAAGGTGTGCGTTTAATCAGTGGCAGCTTTTTAAAATCGCTGAGCTGGATTTCTGGCTGTGTGCAGAGCGGATGCTGCGCCGGCAGCGCCAGCACATAAGAATCGGTCCAAAGATTCTGATACAACTCGCCGGCTTTCAGTTGGCGGATATTGATAATACGCGCATCACAAGGCTCGTCCGGCTCCACCAGATGCAGCTCGAGGCCCGGCAACTGGCTGTTAAACTCCTTCAGCAGCTGGCTCATCCGTTCCACCCCCAGCGCTTTGACCAGCCCTAAGCGAAACAACAGCCGCTTGGCGGGTTTATTAAAAGACGCCTGCAACGCCTGCATTTGACTGAGCAGCTGACACGCCTGCACATACAGCCGTTCGGCATCCTCAGTGGGCTGCACCCCTTTGGGCAAACGGATAAACAACGTGGTGCCGAGTTGCTGTTCCAGCTGCTGCAGCGCACTGGACACCGAAGGCTGGGCAATATCGAGCTGGCGCGCCGCCGCACTGATGCTACGCTGCTCATAAACCGCGACAAAATAAGCCAGCTGACGTGTGTCCATAGGTAATATCTATAGGTGTGACAGTTTCTATATGATTTAACTTTATACCCGCCGTCAATAAGATGGCAATCAACATCTTAGCGCGGCTGAAATTAACAGCCCAACGCCCGTACCGGAGCCTTTCTGATGAGCAAAACCGCTTTTAACTGGCAAGACCCGTTTTCCTTCCAGGCCTTGTTAACCGACGAAGAACGCATGATCCAACAAGCCGCCCACGATTATTGCCAGGACCGGCTGATGAGCCGCGTACTGCTGGCGAACCGCCATGAACACTTTGATGTTGAGATCATGCGCGAGCTGGGTGAACTGGGTTTATTAGGGGCAACCTTGCCTGAAAAATACGGCTGTGCCGGCGTCAATTACGTCAGTTATGGCCTGGTCGCCCGTGAAGTGGAGCGCGTCGACAGCGGCTACCGCAGTGCGATGTCAGTGCAATCGAGTTTGGTGATGCACCCTATTCACGCCTACGGCAGTGAAGCGCAGCGGATGAAGTACCTGCCAAAACTGGCCACCGGCGAATGGATTGGCTGCTTTGGTCTCACTGAACCCGATGCCGGCTCAGACCCGGCCAGCATGCGCACCACAGCA
>CAMLNG010000406.1 GCA_946481195.1 uncultured Chromatiaceae bacterium | reverse complement strand
ACCACGCGGTGGCCGAAACGAACAAAACTTAATCACCAAACATCAACACGCCCTAGCGGCCATTGCAAACTGGCGACAGCACCGCCATCCGGATGATTGCTCAGCCGGATGCTGCCGTGATGGCGTACCAGAATATCCTGGCATAACAACAGACCAACGCCTTGGCCGGTAGTTTTGGTGGTGTAAAACGGAGTAAACAGATTGTCCGGATTCTGAATGCCACAGCCGTGATCCCGCAGCTCCAGCCACTGTTGCCGGCCATCAATGCCGTACCGTAGTTGTAGCACGGCTACACTGCCGTTCTGTTGTTGCGCCTGAGCCGCGTTCAGCAGCAAATTTTGCAACAGTTGCTGAAACAGCAGCGGGTCGGCGTAGCATTGCGGCTCGCCTTGATAGTCCAGCGGCAGCTGCAGGCTCTGGCTCAGTTCATCGACTAATTGCGGCAGGGCGAACCAAACCAGATGGGCGGCTGGCAGCTGCTGTTGTTGCAGATAAGCGTCGAGAAAAGCCAACAGTCGCTGACTGCGAGCCTGGATACGGCTCAGCACCTGACGGGTCGTCGTTTGCGGCAGTTCCGGCTGACTCAGCAGTGTTTCGGTCATCGACTGCATCGGGGTCAGCGAATTACGCAGTTCATGACTCAGCACCCGCACCAGCTGCTGCTGACTCTGGCGTTGTTGCTGATACAGCGGATGGCGCAGATCCAGCGCGTAAAACAAGCCAAAATTTTGCGCTGGCAGTTGTACCTGCAAACTGAACTGTTGCCAGCCCGAGCGCAGATCCGGATGCTGCAGGAGCGGGGGCTGTCCCTGAAAGCCCAGACTCGGCAGTGTGCTGCCCGCCAATAGAGGGCGCTGCAGGCATAGTTGTGCGGCGTCATTGGCAAAACGTAATTGTTGGTTGGAACCAAACAGACACAGTGGAAACGGCAGACTGCCCAGGACGGCGGTCAACACCTGTTCCGCCGGCAGCTCCGGTTGCTGCAGCTGCGGCGTCAGTTCCCACAAACAATGCCAGTGTTTGTCGATTTGCGGGCCGGGATGCGGCTGTTGCTGGATCGCCAACAATAAATGTTGCGGCCATTGCCGGGCCCGGCGCCACAACCACCAGGACCAACCTGCCATAGGCCAGATACAGCAATAGACCATGGTCAGCCAGGCCAGTAGTGACCAGTGGCCATAAAGCTGTCCCAGCAGCGACACCCATAAGGCCCAGCCGCAGCCTAAAGCCCACCAGACAGACACCGGCCCCCTTGCAATCATCAGGATTTCTCCAGTCGTCGCGCCAGTGCAAACCGGCTGATCCCCAACAACCGCGCCGCTTCCGCCTGCTGACCTTCGGCTGCCTGCAGCGCGGCATGGATCAGTTGTTGCTGATGCCACTGCAAATCAAAAGGCGGCAGACCCGCAGGCGTGACTGCCGTGGCCGGGTTGGACTGTGGCTGCAGGGTGGACGCTGGCAGGTCGAAATCGCTGCTGTGTAATTCGGTCTGTTCAGTCAGTACCACTGCGCGTTCAAGCACATGCTGCAATTCGCGGACGTTGCCGGGCCAGGCATAATCCTGTAGTTGTTGCCAGGCAGATGAACTCAGTTGCAGCTGCGGCCTGCGGTGTTTGCGGCACAATGCCGGCAACAGTTGCCGGACCAGCGCCGGAATATCTTCTGGCCGTGCGCGCAGTGGCGGGATCTCTATCACAAGAGTATTGAGCCGGAACAATAAATCCGGCCTGAACTGATCGCTGCTCAGTTCGCTATTGGTAGCACTGATGATCCGCGCATCACTACGCTGACTTTTACTGGCCCCGACCGGTTCAAACCAGCCGGTTTCCAGCACCCGCAATAATTTCGGTTGCAGATCGGCCGGCAAACAGCCAATTTCATCGAGAAACAAAGTGCCACCATCGGCCAAGGCAAAACGTCCGGTGCGCTTGTGCTTAGCATCGGTAAAAGCGCCTTTTTCGTGGCCAAACAACTCAGCTTCGAATAGCTGTTGTGGTATTGCGGCCATATTGACGCTGACAAAGGCGCCGCTGTGGCGCGCTGACAACTGATGGATCCGCGCCGCCAGCGCCGATTTGCCAACGCCGCTTTCGCCCAGGATCAACACATTGGCGTCGCTGCCCGCGATACGGCTCAGTTGTTTTTCCAGCCGTTGCATCACCTCACTGTGCGCCACCCAGGTTTTGACATCCTGTTGTGCCAGCTGCTGCTGTTGCCATTGGCGTTGGCGCAGTCGGCGCAGTTCCAGCCGGTCAGCGATCAGTTGCAGCAAAGTACTGTTATGCCAGGGTTTTTGCAGGAAATAGTCGGCACCTTGCTGCATCGCCTGCACGGCCAGATCAATACTGGCCCAGGCAGTCATCAGGATCACACTCAGTTCCAGCTGTTTCAGTGCCGACAGCAGCTGCAGACCGTCGTGGCCGCTGGTGGTGTCGCTGCAGAAATTCATATCCAGCAGCACCAGATCAGGCTTGATGGCGGCAAATTGCAGCACCTGTGCCGGTGTGCTGGCTGTAAGCACCTGATAACCAGCTTGTTGTAATAATAATTCCAACGCCAGAATGATGTCGGCATCGTCGTCAGCTACCAGAATACGGGCAGGGCTTTGCATAAAAAACTCCGGCGGGTTTCAGCACGTGGCTGCGCGCTGTAAACCCGGCTTCTTAACTATCCAATGTCACAGATCTGGTTCGCAGGCTTAGCTACTGCGCAGGCTTTGCAGCGGATCGCGCCGCATTTGTTGCAGTGCAGGCCACAACATGGCTACAAAAACGCTGCACAGTAACAAGGATACCAGCAGCAGTAAAGCCAGCCACGGCAGTGGCGGAATACTGCTGAACCAGCGGGGGAGTTGCTTATACAGCAGCACGCTGCCAGCGCTGCCAATGGCGGCTCCAACCAGAGCACCACCGAGCTGGCGGCGGCTGAGCCACCACAGCAACTGGTGCTGGCTGGCACCGGTTGCCAGCCGGATCGCCAGTTCGTAACTTTGTTGCCGCACCAGCTGCAGACTGAGCCCACCGCAGCCCAACAGAGCCAGCACCAGGCTACTGAGGCAAAACAGCAGTTGCAGCAACAACAACAGACGCGACTGCGCGGTCCGGTCCAGCCACTCTTGTTGATTATCCTGCCATTGCAGCGCCGGACCTTGATACAAATCCTGCAACAGTGTGCGTACCTGTGATTCGGCCTGCGGCTCTGGCCAGGCGAATTTTAAGGTCAGACTGATGGTCTGGGCATCCGTCATGGCCTGGCCCAGTTGGTACAGCTGCGGCAGATTGCCTTCGCCTTTATTACTGCTGATGTCGCGGACCACGGCCACGACTGGCAGCGGTTTACCCTGCAGCGTCAGTTGCTGGCCGACGGCTTTGGCCGGATCGCTTGGGCTGATTAAACGGGCTGCGGTTTCATCCAGCACCAGCGCGGCTTTGTCGTCCGCTGCTGCCGGCAATTGTCCTGCCAGGACCGGCATCTGATACGTAGCAAAGAGTCCGGTTTCAGTCTGTTGCAATAAACTGCTGAATTTCAGATCCGGTTGCTGCACCGACTGGAAATTCCGCACCATATTGCTGGCAAATGGCACTCTGCCCTGATGCACCTGTAAGTCCGGCCATTGTTGCTTCAGGCGTTGTTTCAATTGTGCCAGCGTGGCCTGACGGATTTGGTTATATTGCAGGTAGGCCTGCCGGTCGAGCTGGATCCGGCTGTCCTTTGGCAGATCGGAAGAGCACA
>CAMLNG010000405.1 GCA_946481195.1 uncultured Chromatiaceae bacterium | reverse complement strand
CCAGAAACGCCTCGAAGCTGACCTGCGTAATTTGTTGCGACCACTGAAGCAACAAATTGAGAAACTGGAACAGCAACAGGAAAAACTGCAGGCCAGGCTTAACAACATTGAAACTGAACTGGCCGATGTCAGCCTGTACGATGCCAACCGTAAAGCCGACCTGACTAAGTTGCTGGCCGAGCAAACCAAACTCAGCAATGAACTGGGTGACGTCGAACTCAATTGGTTTGAAGCGCAGGAACAGCTGGAACTGAAGACCGAAAACTTCTGGCAGGCTAATGGTGTCAGTTAAACAAGATACAGCTGTAAACCCGGCAGCTGCTGACAACGCAGCACAGTTCTGGCAATTCAGTCTGGCGCTTTACCCGGCGCTTCAGACTGAACTGCTGGCCCTGCAAGACCAGTACGGCTGCAATGTGAATCTGTTGCTGCTGAGCGCCTGGCGGCCGTTTTTGCCGCCATTGCCGCAGTTAATGCAGGCGCTGAACCCACAGCATTTGACCACGCAACACATTCGCCAGATCCGGCGTGATGTCAGCCGCACATTAAAAGACCAACCTGCCGACCCGTTATCAGGACAACTGCGGCAACAATTACTGGACACAGAACTGACATCTGAGCGGCTGGAGCAACGCGCTTTAGTGCAATGCTGCGCGGATGCAGCCGGTTGCACAGAGGCGGCAGCAGCGCTGAGACAGCAGTATCTGGATAGCCATCAGGTGCCGGTTCCTATCCAACAGCAACTGACTGTTGATCTGGATCAAGCCTTATTGCAACTGGGGCTGTCGCAGCGAGTTCTCCCCGCCAAAGCTTGATCTGTATCAGGGTTTACCCGCCTGGTGCTGACTAGACTGTCTGCATCAAGTCAATGGAGGTAAACATCATGAACCTGTGGCACGAATTTATGAATGACCCGGTCATCTTCATTTCTTTTACTGGTCTGGCGATTGTGCTGGGACTCTGTACTTTTTATGCCGTGTATTTTATGTACAAAATCAGCCACGCCGGCCCGAACGATTAAATCAGTCGGCGCTGTCGGTGCAATGCACTTAAATTTGTAATTGCTGTGTTCTCTCGTCACTTGTAAAGACTGCGCGACGCACCGGATCCTGTTCAACCGGAATGATGCAGAGCGCTTTGTTGGCCCGAACTCTTTGCCAATGTTGCTGTCGGTATGAGCAATCACACCGACAGTTTTTTTATCAGCTCAGTACTAATCCGCCAGCTCAGCGCATAAATCGTCAACTGCGGATTCGCCCCCAGGCTACTTGGCAAAATCGAGCCATCACAAATCGTCAGGTTCTTCAGCTGCTGATGGGCACCGAAACTGTCGACGACGCCAGTCGCCGGGTCGGCACTCATATTACAGCCCCCCATCACATGGGCTGAGGCTAAAGTCGCGCGATAACGCTGCAGCGGCAGCTCTGCAATCGCGGCCTTGGCCTGTGACCAGCTGTGATACATTTGCGCATCGTCATGCACCGGCAATACTGCTGCAGCCCCTGCGGCAAACTGTAACTCGGCCATCGCCAGATAAGCGCGTCTTACCCCATCCCACAGATAATCAGTCAGTGGGTAATCCAGCTGCGGTTCGCCGTCACTGTCGAGCTGGACTGATCCACCTTGCGCTTCCGGATGAAAACCATCGCGCAGCAAGGCAATCACCACCTGCAGATGATTAAACTGGCGCATCAAGTCGGCATGCGCTTCTGCCATGCCGGTTAGTTTACTGGCCATCAGCACCGGATGTAACGGCGGCACTTCCAGCTTAAAGCCAGCCTGCGCCGCATCGGGCCAGACAAACTGATCAGAATAAATCGACTGCGGTGCGCCCTGACTGCCATGCACCGCTTCTTTAAACAAAGCGCCGGAGATCACGCTCGGATGCAGGTAAGTGTGTTTGCCAAGGCGGCCCGAAGGGTCAGGCACTTTTGAACGTAATAACAATGCCGGACTATTAATAGCGCCGCCAGCCAGCACATAATGCCGGGCCCGGATGCGGATTTTAAGCCGCGGATCTGTCTGAAACTGCGCATCGACCGGCACTGCCCACAATTCCTGCACGGCATTGCCGCGCCAGACCAGCTCCCGCGCCGATACCCGGCTGATGAGTGTCGCACCGCCATCGAGCGCCACCGGAATAGTCGTCACCAACATCGATTGCTTGGCGTTGAGCGGACAACCCATACCGCAATACCCGGTATTGGCGCAGCCTTTGACGTTGCGATGGATCACGGTATATTGCCAGCCAAGTGCCTGACAACCGCGTTGCAGCGCACCATTGTTGTGATTCGGTGTCAGCGCCCATTCACTGATATTGAGCCGGCCTGTTGCCAAATCCAGAAAAGGTTCCAGTGCGCCGCTGCTGGCGAAATCCAGGCCGAATTGCTGTTCCCAGTATTTCAGTGTGTTGCCTGGTGTGCGGATTGAGGTGGTCCAGTTCACCGTGGTAGAGCCACCGACGGTGCGGCCCTGCAAAATCGAGATAGCCTGGTCTTTGGTTTTGCGGCCAGCGCCATCCTGATATAACTGCGGATAAGCCCAGCGTTCCTGCTGGCGAAAATCACTGCTGGAGTGCAAAGCGCCGTGCTCTAGCATCAGCACTTTAAAACCGGCCTGCGTCAGCAACTCTGCGGCAATACCGCCGCCGGCACCGGTACCGATGATCACCACATCGGTGTCAAATTCCTGATCTGTTTTGAAGGTACTGGCATCAAAATGCCGCCAGCCGCGGGTCAGGCCTTCGGTGATCGGATCATACATAAGGATTAAACTCCAGCGGCTGGTACTTCAACGCTGGCCAGTGTTGTGGCTGACCATAATATGCGCCGTATAATAATTCACGCAGACCGTGGTAGGCCTGTTGCAGAGTATCGAGGTAACTGTCGCGCCAGCTGCTGAGAAGTTGCAACCGGCTTGGCAGCGGCATCTCGTTCAGGCTGAGCCAATGCCCCAGCAGCGCCAGCTGGCCGAGCCGCTGCTGCAGCAATAAAAACAACTGCTGTAACTCAGCCTGCTGCCGGCGCGGCAAAAACGGCAGGAATTGCAGCACCGCGTCCCGGCTGCGCCGCAGTGCCGCCTGCTGCGCACTGGCGTCGGCCGGTAAGGCGCCTTGTAACAACGCAGGTAACAATGCATCCAGCACTAAGGTTGCGGCGTCGGTGCGCTGTTGTGTGCTGCTCTGCAGCAACGGATAAATGGTGAGGCCAAGGCTCAGGCCAACACCCGCCCCCAGGCCAAGCATGATAAACTGTCGTCTTTGCATTATTCTGGTCCGAACAGTTAAAAAACCATTGTTGTTGCAGGAGTTAAAAATTGCAAGTCGCATCGCAGTCTGCGCCATTACCCGCGTTTAAGCCCGCATCAGGCCTCGGGAACGCCCATCTGCAAACCATTCTGGCGAAATATCTGGCGCCGCGCCGGCCACTGCATACCCGGGTAGAAATGCTGCAGTTACCTGACAAAGACGAGTTGCAGCTGAACTGGAGCCTGGACGCCGAAGACTGCAGCAAACCTTTGGTGGTGTTATTGCACGGCCTGGAAGGCAATATCCACAGCCACTATGTACGGGGCATGTTTCATAGCCTGCGCCAGCAGGGTTTTGGTGTGGTGCTGATGCATTTTCGCGGTTGTCACGGCGTCGCGAACAAATTGCCAAGGGCATACCATTCCGGTGATACCGCCGATTTTGCCTTGTTTTTACAGCTGTGCCGCAGTCGTTATCCCAACCGGTCTTTACTG
>CAMLNG010000404.1 GCA_946481195.1 uncultured Chromatiaceae bacterium | reverse complement strand
GACAGCGGGCCTGATGTCTTTAGCTTTTATGGGCTTTACCGGCCTGGTGAAATCCTGATATGTCCATGTTCACTGCCTTGCTGGCGCTTGGCGCGCTGGCTTTAGTTTTCGGCGCCATTTTGGGTTATGCCGCGCTGCGTTTTAAAGTCGAGGCTGACCCGCTGGTCGACCAGATTGACGATATCCTGCCGCAAACCCAGTGTGGCCAATGTGGTTATCCGGGCTGCCGGCCTTATGCCGAGGCCATCGCCAATGGCGATGCGATCAACAAATGTCCGCCCGGTGGCGACGCCGCCATCAAAAAACTGGCCGATTTACTCGGCGTCAGCGCGCCGGCACTCGACAGTGCGCAAACCCCGGCGGTGAAAAGAGTCGCGTTTATCCGCGAAGATGATTGTATCGGCTGTACCAAATGCATTCAGGCCTGCCCGGTCGATGCCATTGTCGGCGCATCCAAACAAATGCATACGGTGATCAGCAACGAATGTACCGGCTGCGATCTGTGCGTCGAGCCCTGCCCGGTCAATTGTATTGATATGGTGCCGATTGCGGTCACGACCGAGCGCTGGAAATGGGATTTGCAGGCCATTCCGGTCACTATTGTGGAGAGCAATTAAGTGCCTTCATTGTTTCAACAAATTAAATCCGGTCAGTTATGGGATTTTCACGGCGGTATCCACCCGCCGGCACGGAAGAAACTGACCAGTCAGGTGGCCATCGGGCAAATCGCATTACCAGAACGTTTGTATATTCCACTGCGTCAGCATATTGGCGTGGCCGGTAAACTGCTGGTCAAAGCCGGCGATACCGTGCTCAAAGGTCAGGCTTTAACTGCCGCGGACAATGCCATGGCCATTCCGGTGCATGCGTCGACTTCCGGCAAAGTGCTGGCGATTGAAGCCTATCCATCGGCTCACCCTTCAGCCTTACCTGAACCAACGCTGGTGTTAGAACCAGATGGCCTGGAACAATGGCGGCCACGCCATGCGCTGGATTACCTGCACACGGAACGTCCTCATCTGCTGGCGCGTATTCAGCAGGCTGGCATTGCCGGCATGGGCGGCGCCGGTTTTCCGACCCACATTAAATCCGGCGCCAGCACTGGTGTGGATTACCTCATTATCAACGCCGTTGAATGTGAACCTTATATCACTGCCGACGATGTACTGATGCAGCATGAAGCCAGCACTATCGTCCGTGGTATCGATATCCTGTGTAAGCTGCTCAATCCCAAAGCAGTCCTGATCGGTATTGAAGACGACAAACCATTGGCCATCGCCGCCATGCAACAAGCCTGTAGCGGTAAAGCCGATTATTTAGTTCGCGTGGTGCCGGCCAAATACCCGTCCGGTGGTGAAAAGCAGCTGATTAAACTGCTGACCAGTAAAGAAGTACCGAATGGCCGGCGGCCGCTGGATATCGGCATCGTGATGCAAAACGTCGGCACTGTGTTTGCCATCGCTCAAGCCGTGGAAGAAGATATCCCATTGATTTCGCGGATTGTGACCGTGGTTGGCCAGACGCTACAACACAGCCAGAATATCCGCGCTTTGATCGGCACGCCGGTCGGTGCTTTATTGGATGCTTGTGGCTTTGCCCCTGAGCCGCAACAACGGGTCATTATGGGTGGCCCGATGATGGGCTTTACCTTACCAACGCTGCAAATCCCGCTGGTCAAAACCACCAACTGTATCATTGCGCCGACCCGGCACGAGCTACCGGCACCAGGCGCTGAAATGGACTGTATCCGCTGTGGCGCCTGCGCTGAAGTATGCCCGGCAGTGTTATTACCGCAGCAGCTGGTGTGGTATGCCAAAGCCAAAGATTATGACCAGTTAAAAGCTCACAATCTGGCGGACTGTATTGAATGTGGCGCCTGTGCTTATGTCTGCCCGAGCGAAATTCCACTGGTGCAATATTACCGGGTGGCCAAAGCTGAGATCCGTGAGCTGGCGCGGGAAGAATTAAAAGCTGAACAAGCCAAAGCACGCTTTGAAGCACGCAAAGAACGGCTCGAACGCGATAAACAGCAAAGAGCAGAACGCAATCAGGCGTTGGCAGCCCAGCGGCAGTCGATGTTAGCCGAGCAGCAAAAACAACAAATTCTGGCCGCACAGCAGCGTCAGGAACAACAACCGCATGAGGCACTGAGCAAAGAGCAAATCATCGCCGAACGCGAGCGGAAAAAAGCCGAAGCCCGTGCTTACCAGGCCGCTAAAGCTGAACAGGCAGAAGCCACTCCGGCTGTAGCAGCAGAAACGCCCGCAGCAGATCCACGGGCTGCAGCAGTCGCAGCGGCTATCGCCCGGGCTAAAGCGAAAAAACAGGCCGAGATAACCATGCCTGAATCTGCAGAGCCTGCGTCAGTAGCAGCGCCAGAAGTGCAGCCAGAAGTGGAAGCCGACCCGCGTAAAGCAGCAGTCGCCGCAGCCATTGCGCGCGCCAAAGCGAAAAAGCTGGCCGAAACAGCGTCGCCTGAACCGACGCCGGCAGAGACAACACCCGCAGCACCTGCGCCAGCAGCTTACGAAGCGCAGCCAGACGTTGAAGCCGACCCGCGTAAAGCCGCAGTCGCTGCTGCTATTGCCCGTGCTAAGGCGAAAAAGCTGGCGGAACAGTCCTCTGTAGCACCAGGGCCCACAGTTCCAGAGCTGGCAGAGACAAGCCAGGCCGTAGCAGAACCAGTAACGCCAGCGACAGCGTCAACAGCAGCAGCGGAAGCCGCGGCTGATGCAGTACCTGTCGACCCGGCCGCCGCCAAAAAAGCCGCAATAGCCGCCGCAATCGCCCGGGCCAAAGCGCGTCAACAATCTAAACCGACCGAGCCGGAGCAGCCGTCATGAGTTTTCGTATTGCCTCCTCCCCACATCAGCACTCGCTGGCACAAACGCCGGCACTGATGCGCACAGTGGCACTGGCAGCCATCCCTGGTATCGCAGCGCAGGTGTATTTTTTTGGTTATGCCGTGCTTATCCAAATCGTTTTGGCAGTGTTGACTGCCTGGGCCAAAGCGCGTCAACAATCTAAACCGACCGAGCCGGAGCAGCCGTCATGAGTTTTCGTATTGCCTCCTCCCCACATCAGCACTCGCTGGCACAAACGCCGGCACTGATGCGCACAGTGGCACTGGCAGCCATCCCTGGTATCGCAGCGCAGGTGTATTTTTTTGGTTATGCCGTGCTTATCCAAATCGTTTTGGCAGTGTTGACTGCCTGGGCCAGCGAAGCCGCCATGCTGAAATTACGCGGCAAACCGGTGGCGGTGCGGTTGAAAGACCACAGTGCGCTGGTGACAGGTCTGTTATTGGCCATCGCCATTCCAGCCGTCGCCCCTTGGTGGATTGTGGTGCTCGGCACCGCTTTTGCCATTGTCGTGGTGAAGCAGCTCTATGGTGGTCTCGGGCATAATTTATTTAATCCGGCGATGGCCGCTTATGTCTTGTTGCTGATTTCTTACCCACAACAAATGACCAGCTGGTTGCCCCCCACCCAACTGCAACATCATGCCGTGGCTGGCGCCGACCCGATTTGTCTGGTGTTCAGCGGTTACAGCTGCCAGGGTTTTTCAGTGGCGCAAATCAAAGCGGATGTCGACGGCAAAACCATGGCGACCGCCCTCGATACGCTGCGCAACGATCTAACCGCCGGTAAAACTGTGACGGAATCGCTGCAGCAACCAGTGTTTGACAGCTACGCAGGCCTTGGCTGGAGCTGGATCAACCTCGGTTTTTTGCTCGGCGGCTTATTCC
>CAMLNG010000403.1 GCA_946481195.1 uncultured Chromatiaceae bacterium | reverse complement strand
ATCCGCACCGGCAGACCAGACGAAGAGTTGTATATCCAGCACGCGGTCACGCTGGCGGAGAACACCGGCTTGCCGGTGGTGGCAACCAATGAAGTGGTGTTTTTAACGCCGGATGATTTTTCTGCGCACGAGATCCGCGTTGCTATCCATGACGGCTACACACTGGAAGACAAACGCCGGCCAAAAAATTACAGCGAATCGCAGTATTTACGTTCAAGTGATGAAATGGCGGCGCTATTTCACGATATTCCGGAAGCGCTCGCCAACTCAGTCGAAATCGCCAAACGCTGTAATGTCACTATCCGCCTCGGCGAATATTTCTTACCGGCATTTCCGACCGGCGGCATGACAGATGCCGACTTCCTGGTGTTGAAATCACGTGAAGGTCTGGAAGATAGGATGAAAATCCTGTTTCCGGACGAAGCGCAGAGGGCGGAAAAACGCATTCCTTATGATGAACGTCTGCAGATTGAACTCGACGTTATTAACCAGATGGGTTTCCCCGGTTACTTCCTCGTGGTAATGGAGTTTATCCAGTGGTCTAAGGATAACGACATTCCGGTGGGACCTGGCCGCGGTTCGGGCGCCGGTTCTCTGGTGGCTTATGCGCTGAAAATTACCGACCTGGACCCGCTCGAATTTGACCTGCTGTTTGAACGTTTCTTAAACCCGGAACGGGTGTCGATGCCGGATTTTGACGTCGACTTCTGTATGGACAGACGCGACGAAGTAATTGAGCACGTCTTGGACATGTACGGCCGTGAAGCGGTTTCTCAGATCATTACCTTCGGTACTATGGCGGCCAAGGCGGTTATTCGTGACGTTGGCCGGGTACTGGGGCATCCTTATGGTTTTGTTGACCGCATCTCTAAACTGATCCCGCCAACACCGGGCATGACGCTGGAACAGGCCTTTATCGAAGAGCCGCGTCTGCCGGAGCTGTATGCGTCCGATCAGGAAGTCAAAGACCTCATCGATATGGCGCGCCGGCTGGAAGGGGTGACCCGCAACGCCGGTAAACACGCCGGTGGTGTGGTGATAGCGCCGACTAAAATCACCGATTTTGCGCCGGTGTACTGTGACGCCGAAGGCAATAACCCGGTCACCCAGTTTGATAAAAACGACGTGGAATATGCCGGTTTAGTGAAGTTCGACTTCCTCGGCTTGCGTACCCTGACTATTCTGCAGTGGGCGGTCAATATGGTGAACGCCCGCCATAAAAAGACCAACAAACCGCTGGTCGACATTAACCATATTCCGCTGGATGACCGCAAAAGCTACGACATGCTGATGAAGGCGGAAACTACTGCAGTGTTCCAGCTCGAATCGCGTGGCATGAAGGACTTGATCCGCCGGCTGCAGCCGGACTGCTTCGAAGACATGATCGCATTGGTAGCGCTGTTCCGGCCTGGCCCGTTGCAATCGGGCATGGTGGACAACTTCATCGACCGTAAACGTGGCCGTGAAGAGATTTCTTATCCGGACGCGACCTGGCAGCATGAGTCGCTTAAACCCATTCTGGAACCAACCTACGGCATCATCCTGTATCAAGAGCAAGTCATGCAGATTGCGCAGGTGTTGTCGGGGTATTCACTCGGTGGCGCTGACTTATTGCGCCGTGCCATGGGTAAAAAGAAACCCGAAGAGATGGCCAAGCAGCGCGACACTTTCCAAAATGGTGCCGCAGCAAATGGAATAGATCCCGAACTGGCGATGAAGATCTTCGATTTAGTGGAGAAATTCGCCGGCTACGGCTTTAACAAATCGCACTCAGCGGCTTATGCCTTAGTGTCTTATCAGACGCTGTGGATGAAAGCGCATTATCCGGCCGAATTTATGGCGGCGGTAATGTCGGCGGATATGGATAACACCGACAAAATAGTCACGCTGGTCGACGAATGCGAAAATATGAAACTGAAGTTGCTGCCGCCGGACGTCAATTCCGGCCAGCACAAGTTTACCGTCAATACCGACGGTCATATCGTCTACGGCATTGGCGCTATTAAAGGCGTGGGGGAAGGGCCAATTGAAGCCATTATCGAAGCGCGGGATGCCGGTGGCCCTTTCCACGATTTATTTGATTTCTGCCATCGCGTTGATATTAAACGGCTGAATAAACGCGTCATTGAAAAACTGATCCTGGCCGGCGCCATGGACAAACTCGGCCCGCACCGGGCGGCGATGATGGCGAGCCTCGAAGAGGCGATGAAAGCGTCGGAACAACAGGCCAAAGCGCAGGCAATGGGGCAGGACGATTTGTTCGGCTCATTAGCGCCAGAGCCGGAAAATTCGGCGAAAGCCTTTAAAGTGGTGCCACCCTGGCCGGATGAAGTCTGGCTGGAGGGCGAACGCGAAACGCTGGGTCTTTATTTAACCGGTCACCCGATTAACCGTTATCTGGCTGAGATCCACCATTATGCCACGGCACGGTTAGTCGAATTTACGCCAACGCGGCGCGATCAGACGGTGCATGCCTGTGGTCTGGTGGTGAACGTGCGGGTACTGGTCAATAAAAAGGGCCGGCGCTGGGCCTTAGTGCAGCTGGATGATAAATCGGCGCGTTTAGATGTACGTTTTTTCCCCGAACAGTTCGAGAACTTCGAGCATCTGCTGCAAAAAGACAAGGTTTTGGTGGTATCTGGACAGGTCAGCTTTGATGATTTCAGCGGTGGCCTTACAATGACCGGCCGCGAGGTGGTCGAGATCACTCAGGCCAGGGAAAAATGCCTGAAACATTTGTTTGTCAGTATTGACGCAGATCAGCTCAATCAGGATAAGCTGCAGCAGTTGCGGCAGGTCCTGAACGAATTTAAAGCCGGGACAGTGCCGGTGAAATTACGTTACCAGCGCCCGGAAGGTGCAGTGACGCTGGCACTGGGCACCGATTGGTGGATCACACCCACAGACGCTTTGTTGCATCAGTTAAAACAATTAGCAACAATACAACTTGAATTTAATTAGGTAGGTAGTGACAGTCGATGATGCTGAATTATTTAGAGTTTGAGCAACCGATTGCGGAACTTGAAGCAAAAATAGAAGAACTGCGCAAAGTCAGCCGTAACGGTGAGTTTGACCTGGGCCTCGAAGAGGAGGTCAACAAGCTCAAAGAGAAAAGTCTGACGCTGACCAAAAAGATTTTTGCTGAGTTAGGTCCATGGCAGGTCGCCCAGTTAGCCCGCCATCCGTTGCGTCCTTACACGCTGGACTACATCAAACATATTTTTACCGATTTCGACGAGCTGGCCGGTGACCGCGCTTTTGCCAATGACCCGGCGATTGTCTGCGGTACTGCCCGCTTAGGCGATCGGCCGGTGATGGTGATTGGTCATCAGAAAGGCCGCGACACCGCCGAAAAAATTAAACGCAATTTCGGCATGCCAAAACCTGAGGGTTATCGCAAAGCGCTGCGCATGTATGAAATGGCTGAACGTTTTAATATGCCGATTATCACTTTTATCGATACGCCGGGTGCTTATCCGGGCATCGGTGCGGAAGAGCGCGGTCAAAGTGAAGCTATTGCCCGCAACCTCAAAGTGATGGCTGGTCTCAAAGTACCGGTGCTTTGTACTGTGATCGGTGAAGGCGGTTCAGGTGGTGCTTTGGCCATTGGTGTCGGCGATCAGGTCAACATGCTGCAATACAGTACTTATTCGGTGATTTCGCCGGAAGGTTGTGCGTCAATTCTGTGGAAAAGCGCAGAAAAAGCCCCGCTTGCTGCTGAAGCTATGGGCGTGACAGCACCGCGGATTAAAGAACTTGGCTTGATTAATGAAATC
>CAMLNG010000402.1 GCA_946481195.1 uncultured Chromatiaceae bacterium | reverse complement strand
ACCCGTGGTAACAGTCGTGGGTCCATCGGTTTTGGAATGATGTATTCAGCGCCAAATTCAAGTTTCGTGACCTGCGCAGCCTGCAAAACTTCGGCCGGTACCGGCTCTTTGGCAATAGCGCGGATTGCATGCACGGCAGCAATCTTCATCTCGTCGTTAATGACGCTGGCACGTACATCCAAAGCGCCGCGGAAGATAAACGGGAAACACAGGACGTTATTGACCTGGTTCGGGTAATCCGAGCGGCCGGTCGCCATGATAATGTCTTTACGCTCAGCATGCGCCAGCTCTGGTTTAATTTCCGGGTCCGGGTTGGAGCAGGCAAAAATCACCGGCTTGTCTGCCATCAGCTTCAGCGCTTGTGGTGGTAATGCGTCCGGGCCAGACACACCAATAAACACATCAGCGCCATCTAATGCATCTTCCAGCGTGCGTTTATCCGTGTTATTGGCGAACAGCGTTTTGTATTTGTTTAAATCTTCACGCCGGGTGTGGATCACGCCTTTGGTGTCCAGCATGTAGATATATTCGCGTTTGGCGCCGCATTTAATCAGCAATTCCATACAGGCAATAGCGGCAGCACCGGCGCCCATACACACGATAGTGACTTTGCGGATATCTTTGCCCTGAATTTCCAGCGCGTTGAGCAGGCCAGCGGCTGTGACGATGGCGGTGCCGTGTTGGTCGTCATGGAAGACCGGAATATTGCAGCGTTTAATCAGCTCTTTTTCAATCTCAAAGCATTCCGGTGATTTGATATCTTCGAGGTTAATACCGCCAAAAGTGTCGGCGATATTGGCGACAGTATTGATAAAGTCTTCGGTGGTGCGGTGTGTCACTTCGATATCAATCGAATCCAGATTGGCAAAACGCTTGAATAACAAAGCTTTGCCTTCCATCACCGGTTTGGATGCCATAGGCCCTAAATTGCCGAGGCCCAGGATGGCCGTGCCGTTGGTGATCACCGCCACTAAATTACCTTTGCCGGTGTATTTATAAACATTATCAATGTCTTCGGCGATTTCACGCACCGGCTCGGCGACACCCGGGCTGTAGGCCAGCGCCAGGTCTTTGACCGTTTCGGCTGGTTTGGTGATTTCAATGCCGATTTTGCCGGGAGTCGGTTTGGCATGATAATCGAGCGCTGCTTTCCTGAAGTCTGACATGGTAAGAGTCCTGAGGCTTAGCCCTGTGGGCTTTATGTTATTTGCCAATACTTTTGCGAGGGTAGGCGCAAAAGGCGGCCCATTGTAAAGAGCCTGACGCGGCATGCCTATTGACTTCATGCTGGTTGTACCTCTGTCCAGAGTCACCAGTTGAACACAATAGTTGCCTTTTTTACGTGGAGGAGCGGCGGAAAATGTCTGTGCACTTTTTGGCCATCTGCGTTGTTATAACAAGTTTTATCGCAGGTGCCAAGTGACAAAATCCATAGAGGTAAGACCAGTTACACAGGTTTGCTTAAAGATGCAAAATGCTGTCATGAACAGGCAGATACTTGTGCAGGCTGATTGCATTTACATGCAGACTTAGCGCAAAACACTGACCTAACACATTGATTTAATTCGATTTAACTAATGTGGATATAGGAAGTGGATAAATAACCAACAAACAGGTTATGCAAAAAACTGCAGGTACAAAAAAAGCACCCGAAGGTGCTTTTTTTCGCTAACGCGGTAGGGCTTATTTTGCACCCAGTACTGCGAAACGTTTTTTGAAGCGGTCAACGCGACCACCAACGTCCAGAACTTTTTGCTTACCTGTGTAGAACGGGTGGCAAGCTGAGCAAACGTCCAAGTGGATGTCTTTGCACAGAGCTGAACGGGTTTTGAATGAGTTACCGCAAGTACAGGTTGCAGTGATTTCTTTGTATTCCGGGTGGATACCTGGTTTCATGGCTTACCTCTTTAGGGCCGTATCGCTATCTGATCAGCTTTCTGTCAGACACCATACGCATTTCAGTTAAATTAGGGCGCGTAGCTTAATAGATCTGCCATGGCGGTTCAACTTTTAATTCGATTTCCGCAGAAAAAAGCAGCGTTTTCATCGCAACAACAGCTGACAACGAAAAAAGCATTGTGAGGGCAAAGTCAGACTGGCTACACTTTGCCGCATTCAGTATCAGGACCATCAGCCCTTTGAGCCAAATTCGCGTCGCTTTGCCCGTGCCATTATACCAACATTTCGACTATCTGTTGCCCGATGGCATGCAGGTTCAGGTTGGTGTCCGGGTGCTGGTGCCATTTGGCAAACGCGAACTGGTTGGTATTGTCTGGCAGCTAAACCCACCTGACGCCTTTACCGAGAAACTGAAACCGGTCAAAGCGGTGCTGGATCAACAGCCGTTATTTAATGAAGCTATCCGCCAGCTGCTCAGTTTTGCCGCAGATTATTATCATCATCCGCTCGGCGAAGTGTTGGTCAGTGCCCTGCCCGCTTTGCTGCGCGAAGGTAAGGCAGCACTGGAAGGCCATGGCCGGGTTTTACGGCTGACTGACGCAGGCCGGAGCATCGAATCAGCACAGCTGGCCAGGGCGCCACGCCAGCTGGCGTTGTGGCAACGGCTGCAACAAGGCGCAGTTCGCGACGATGAATTAAGCGGCGAAAGCACCACCATCAAAGCCATGCTCGACAAGGGCCTGGTTGCCTGGCACACAGTGCCATTTTCAGCATTTATGCCGCAACCAGAGCGGCAGCAAGCGCTGCAACTTAATCCGGCACAGGCACTTGCCGTCAGCGCCATCAATCAGGCAGCTGGTAGTTTCAACCGCTTTTTGCTCGAAGGCGTCACCGGCTCAGGGAAAACCGAAGTGTATCTGCAGGCCATCAGCCCAGTGCTGCAACGCGGTCAGCAAGTGTTGGTGCTGGTACCTGAAATTGGCCTGACACCACAAACGCTGGCGCGGTTTGGCAAAAGGTTTGCCGTGCCGCTGCAAATCTGGCATTCCAACATGACCGATCAGGAACGCTTGTTGGCCTGGCAACGCAGCGCCAGCGGTGATGCAGCTATCACTATCGGCACCCGCTCAGCCTTGTTTCTGCCTTTTGCCAGACTGGGACTGCTCATCATCGACGAGGAACACGATGCCTCGTTAAAACAACAGGATGGGTTTCGTTATCACGCCCGCGACCTGGCCGTTAAGCGTGCTGCACTGGCGCAGTGCCCTATTGTGCTCGGTTCTGCCACACCAAGCCTTGAATCTTTGTATAACGTGCAACAAGGCAAATTCGCCCATCTGCCGTTGCCGGAGCGTGCCACCAGCCAGCAAGTGCCAAAAATCGAACTGCTCGATTTAAAACAACAGGTACTGAAACATGGCCTGGCCGATGGCACGCTGGTACAAATCAAACAGCGGCTACAGCGTGGCGAACAGGTGATGTTGTTCCTGAACCGGCGCGGTTTTGCGCCGGCGCTGATTTGTCATGAATGTGGCTGGCTGACGGAATGCCATCGTTGCGCCGCGTTCACCACCTTCCACAAACAAAGCCGCCAGTTGGTGTGCCATCACTGTGGTGCCAGCCGTGCCGTGCCGCATCAATGTGGTCATTGTGGCAGTACGCAGCTGGCTCCGGTTGGTCAAGGTACTGAGCAACTGGAAGAGCAGCTGCAGCAGCTTTTTCCGGATTTTCCGGTGATCCGCTTAGACCGCGACAGCACGCGGCGTAAAGGCTGCCTCGAATCTTTACTGACTGAAATCCAGCGTGGCGAGCCGGCGATTATTGTTGGCACGCAGATGCTGGCGAAGGGGCATCATTTCCCCAATGTCAGCCTTGTGGTGATTGTCGATGTCGACAGCGCTTTG
>CAMLNG010000401.1 GCA_946481195.1 uncultured Chromatiaceae bacterium | reverse complement strand
CCGCCACGCTCGCGGACCTCGGCCTGGAGCGGTCCGCGCAGCCGCAGGTGCGGGAATGTCTGGTTCTACAAAGCAACTGGGCGCTCCGCTTTGCTGATGCCGACCATGTCGGTCGTTATGATTTCAGTGCTGGTTATATCGCTGATAGCGTCGAGCAAAGCCTGCGCCGCCTGCAAACTGAGTATCTGGATATCTTGTTGCTGCACCGGCCTGATCCTTTGATGCAAATTGATGAAGTGGCCGAAGTGCTGACCCGATTGCAACAAAGCGGCAAAGTCCGGCAGTTTGGTGTGTCTAATTTTGGTGCACCACAACAACAATTATTGCAATCAGCGCTACAGCAGCCACTGGTGGTCAATCAGCTGCAAATGAGCCTGGCCAACCTGGACTGGCTGGAAGCGAATGTACTGACCGGGATGCCGCAAGGCGCTAGTCACTATTTTGGGTATGGCACTGTCGAATATTGTCAGCTGAATAAAGTACAAATTCAGGCCTGGGGCAGTCTGGCGCAGGGGCGTTTCAGTGGGGCTGGCAGAGATCTTTCTGCCACTGAGCAACGCACTGCCGAATTGGTAGCAAAGCTTGCGGCCGAATATCAGGTCAGTGCTGAAGCCATAGTGTTGGGCTGGCTGATGCGCCATCCGGCCTGCATCCAGCCGGTGATTGGCACTGTGAACCCAGAGCGCATTCGTGCCTGCAGCCAGGCGGTGGATGTTGAGCTCAGTCGCGAACACTGGTATGCGCTTTATGTGGCCAGCCGGGGTCAGGCATTACCCTGAACGGCATTCATTTTGTTAAGTTATTATGTTTAATACTGATTTAAACAAAATGCGTGTAAAGTGCGGACAGCTGTAACCTTAGTCAAAGCCCGATTAGCGCCACTGTTCGGTCTGCGATGCCTAAAGCTGCAGCTATACCTATGTTGTTGAAAAGACCATCTATGTTGGTCCTGAAATATTCATTTTAAAAGGACATTTCTATGGCTCAAGTTGTACAAAGTTTTACCCTGGGCGCAGACGGCAAGATCCACTTAAGCGGTCAGACGTCGGTCACTGTGAATAAAGGCGATAGTGTGCAGTTTGTACTTGTTAACCAAAGCGGTCAGGCGGTGCTTGACTGGGGTTTGTATTTTAATAACCCTTTTGATATCACCAACTCACTGCGTTATTCCTTTGGCAATCAAACGACGATCCCGAATGTTTATTTTGCTGAAAAAACGGTCAGCGAGGATACCTGCGACTGTAAAGTGGCAAAATATAATGCGTATGCAATTTATGTCAAAGTAGAAGGGAGTTCGGGGACTCAGGTGATTTATCAACGAGATCCGGAAATCATTGTCAGTAACGGTGACGATGAAACCTAACTGAGTTTGTCGACGTCGGAGCTTGGTGTCGCAGGTGCTGGCAGAAGCTCTGACAGCTGTTTAAATTCCGGCTCGTGGCGGATCTCCTGATAAGAATAACCTCTGGCAAGCGCCGCTCTGAGTAACTGTAAGGCACGGTCCCGTTGGCCACAGATTTCATACACCTGGGCGGCTTTGGCCATAGTTTGTGGCTCTTTATCCACGTCTACCTGTTGTAACGCCGTAAGGGCAGCATCAGTGAGACCTGCCTTTGCCGAATAAAGCGCAAGATTTAACTTCAGCTGATGTCGATTGGGCGCTTTTTTTAGGCGGGTATTCACCAGTTCAATTGCCCGCCGGTAACTGCGAATGGCCTGGTCGGGCTGTGCCGACCAGCGATAGCTATCGGCCAGATTGCCCCATAACTGGTAGCTGCGCGAATTTAGCTCTGTGGCCAGCTCAAACTGTCGAACCGCCTCAGCATAACGTTGTTGATAAAAAAGTACCGTACCAACATTTGAATAATTAATTGCGCTTGGGTCCTGCGTTACGGCCTGGTTGAAGGTTCGCAGGGCGTCATCATACCGGTTCTGGCTAAACTGAATAGCGCCGACGGTTTGCAGGATCTCTGTGTTGTTTGGTGACTGCGCCAGTAATTTGCTGAACAAGGCCTCAGCTTTTTCCAACTGGTGCTGGCGATAATAAAACAGCGCTAGCAGATTGGTGAAGTGCCAGTTAGGCTGCTGCTGATAAGCGGAGTGCCAATACTGTTCCGCTTGCCTGATGTCGTTGAGTGCTTCAAATGCTCCAGCAAGACCTGCGAGCGTATCGGCATCATGTGGCGTGAGTACCAGAGCCTGTTGATAATAACCAACGGCGGCCTGGTACTCTGTTTTCACTTTGGCCAACTCGGCTTTGAGCCTCAATTGCTCCGGATCTGCAATGGCTGGCAATTGCCTGAGCAGTTGCTCTGCGGGTTCAAGCCAACGCTGAAGATCTTTGCGGCGGGACATTTTCAGATAGCCATCCAGCAATGCATATTTTGCCGCGGTAAATTCAGGCGCCAACCGTATAGCCTGAGTAAGCTCGGACACGCCTTTTTCAATATTGTCTTTGTAGTCGAACCGATACAGATAACTCAAGCCGGTGAGATACGCTTTATAGGCTTCATCCGGCGTGGCACTGCCTTTTGACAGCGACAGGTTTGCCGGTTGCTGCCAGTTTAGTAACTGCAATAGTTCATGCCTGACTTCGCGCTGCGCCTGATCCCAGCCATTCAGAGGCAGGTCCAGTTCACTGCTTTTCAGAATTCGGCCGTCGGCACCATTGTGTAGATTCAGGGACAGCCGCCTGGTGGCTCCAAGATGTTGCAGGGTGCCGCTGATAATGAGATCGGTCTGATATTGCTGATAGATATTCTTCAGACTTGGATCTTTTAAGCTGGCAAGTTCTCCCGGTGGCAGCACCCAAACCTGATTATTATGCTGCCCGATTTTTGCCAGGTCCTGACTGAGACTGAGCGCCATCCCCTGCAAAAACTGCTGGACTGCCGGGTCACCGCCTAAATTATCAAAAGGCTGCAGGGCCAAGGTTTGCCCCTGGCTCAATAAATCATCTTTATTAATGCTGAGCTGACCCAACCACAAACTGAGCCCAAGTAACGCAGGCGCAAGCGCTGCCCATACCTGCCAACGTAGCAGTGGATACCAGACACCGAGTTTTTCCCGTCGCAACAGGTCCTGATACAACGCATGCAGTGTAGCCGCCACACTTTTCATTTGTGCTGGTCGGCGTGCGCTTTGAGCTGACATACATTGTTCGATCAGCTGTTTTAATCTGGCCGGTAGCTGAATTCCATTGCCGGCGCATTGTACGCGGTGCTGCAAAATGGCTTGCATGGTCTGTTCGGCGCTGTCGTGCAGAAATGGGTGCACACCATAACAAAGTTCATACATGATGACGCCAAATGCAAAAATATCAGACTGCGGTGTCGCGTCGATATCACTTTGCAGCAACTCTGGCGCAAGATAGGGCAATGTGCCTTTAATTTGAAAAGCGGTGGTATGTTGCGACCACTGACTGTGAAGCTGGCTTGATAACATCGGCGGCAATCCTGCACCTTCTGTTGCCGCCACTTGCTGCAAGCGACGTTGACGGCTCGCCATACCAAAATCCAGTATTTTTACGCGAAGTTCCGGCAGGCAAACCATCAGGTTGCTTGGTTTTAAATCGCGATGGATCACGCCTGCCTGGTGCGCACTGGCTAAACCGGAAGCGATTTGACACAGTAAATCCACTTTGGTGGCAAGTGTCAGATGCCGGCGCTGGTATTGCTCTAACGTCTGGCCTTCCAGCCATTCTGTCACGATATAGCTTTGTTGCTCTGACCGGGAAATATCATAAACAGTGACAATATTAGGGTGTTGCAATGACGAGGCGACACGTGCTTCTTCTAATAATTGCTGCT